>JAFANK010000242.1 GCA_019232725.1 Vulcanimicrobiota bacterium
GAGCGCATCGCAGCCGGCGGACATGACGCAAACGTCTCCGTGAAGCTGACGGCGATCGGCCAATCGATCGCAGAGGACCTGGCGTTGCACAATCTCGAGACGATCGTGAGCGCAGCGCGGCCGCACAGCATGTTCATCCGGCTCGACATGGAAGGTTCGGCGACCGTCGACTCGACCTATCGCATTCTCGATCGAGTGCGCTCGAGCTACGAGCACGTGGGCCCAGTAGTGCAGGCATACTTGCACCGCGCACAAGGTGATGTCAGACGGCTGGTCGCGCAACACGTGCGCGTGCGGCTGTGCAAGGGCGCGTACAAGGAGCCGCCGCAGACGGCGATCCAGCGCATGCCGTTCATCCGTCGCAATTACATGCTGCTGGCCGAACAACTGCTCAGCGGCAGCGCGTACTGCGGCATCGCCACGCACGACCAGGCGCTGATCGAAGCGGTGCAAGCGTTTGTCGAACGGCAACGCATCGACCGCGCGAGCTTCGAATTCCAGATGCTGTATGGTATCCGCACGCACGCACAACAGGCGATCGTGCGCGATGGGTACCGCATGCGGATTTACGTGCCGTTCGGCACCCACTGGGCCGGCTATTTCTACCGGCGATTGGCTGAACGGAAAGAAAACGTCTTCTTCGTGCTGCGCAATCTGTTCGAACGGTGAGCCGCCCGGCTGCGGCGAACGGCATCGGCATGGGTTTCCACTTCAGCACCGTCTACGTCCGTGACGTGCATCTCGCCCAAGTGAGCGATGCGCTCGTGGAGCTCATGGGTGAGACCGAACGGTTGCCGACAAGAGAACGCGGCTTGGAGCCCACGCCTGAGGCATCGGCGTCACTGAAGCGCGTTCGTAGTTTTGCGATGATGCCCGAACACGACGGTTGGGTAGCGATCCTCGAAGACGGGCAGTCGCTCGACGACGGCGGCGTGGCGGAGGGGCTGTCCGAGCTTTTGCAGACCGAGGTGCTCGCCTTTGCCTACAGCGATACTGACGGCATGTGGTCGTTCACCAAGTACTGGGAAGGCCAACCGCTTGAGGCGGGCGGCTCAGATGGTGAGGACTTCGACGCGACCGCGCTTGAGTTCATCGAGGCTGGCGGCTTGCCATACTTCGGCGTCTGCTATGAAGAAGTCGCCTCTGCAGCCGGTGAGGATGCGGCCGCGCTCGCGGGATCGTTGACCGTGCTCGGCGACATCACGCCGCGGTTACCCATCGGCACGCAGGTCCTGACGTTCCGACGGCCCGGGAAGCGGCTGCCGGCGTAAACCGTCTTTAGCGAAGGTACTTGTGGCCGCTCGCGTCGACCAATTCGGCGGGCGTCGTCCAGACGACCGAATGGCCGAGCGTACCTGCCGCGACTCTCACTTGGACCTCGACGTCTTGGTGTCCGTGATAGACGAAGGTCTGCACGTGCTGGACCGTCGCCTGCGTGCCATTTGGCAAGCTCAGGGATTTGGCCAGCACGAGTTCCATCTTCTTCTGATACTCTTCATACGAAGTCGACGCCGCGGCCGCGTCGATCGTGCTGCGCAAGAACGCCTCTAAATAGTTGAGATCGGGATATGCCCACGCATGGGTCTCGCCGCTCGCGGAGGCATCGAAGCGGACAGTGTCTCCGGCTGCAGGCAAGCGTGCATATGGGCTGGCAGCAGTGGCGTTCGCGCTGTGCGTCATCACAAGTACAGCGACGGCAGCAGCAGCAAGTGCCGCGTGCCACAATGAGCGTGCCTGCGAGAGGTGGCTCGATGTCTGCGACTTTTGAACCACGCTCGGTTACGGTCCGCCGAGCCGCGGCGTGATCGTGGCCGCGGGATTGCCGAGCGTCGACATTGGCTGCGGCGTGTTGATGTTGTACAGCGCCGATGGCGTTGGGGTAGGCGTCCGCACTGCAGCCGGAACGGGCGTCACGGTTGCTCCCGGTGGCGCGTGACCACCGCACAACGTCGTCAACGATGCACGAGCCGCGTGGATCGACGATTCGTTTGCGCCCCGTATATATGTCGCCGCGTATGCGGTCGAGCCGTACACCGTCAACATCTGCTCCGCGAGGATCGGATGGCCTTTGTCGTTCGCCGCATAGTTCAGGTAGACGGCAGGATGACCGCCGCAGACCGTGGTGCGCTCGATCAGTCCAACCTTAGCCTTGGGATCGCGCGTTTTGACCTGCGCGACCACCTTTTTGGCGAGGTCATCGAGCGTGCCGGTGAAATGGTCTGTCGCGCGCGCATTGATGCTTTGCGTGTAGCCGGTGTCACCCGGATGCACCCAGGTGCCCAGGCCTAGCGTCGTCGCTTGAACTCGGTTCCAGCCGTATGGCGCCGCAAAGACGTGTTCCGCGCCGCTGATCGGTAACGCGTAGTAATTCGTTGCCCCCTGCGAGACGCCGGCTCCCACGATCACCGTGAGCGCCAACGCGACGAATAGCAAGAGGCCGGAAAACGAAACGGACTTGATGCGCATCCGTAACTCCTCGCGGGTTTTACTGCCTACAGCATCTTCCATTCGTCGCCTACGGCGATGTTCCCGGCTTGTTCGACATGGCAATACAGACCAAAGCACTTTTGATGCCGCTCGACGATCAGCCGTAACAGCGAGGGATCGTGTTGCAGCGTCTGCGGGTCGATGGTCGGCAGCACGCAGCGTTCGTTGCGTTTGACGCCGGCGATGCGCGTGTCATCGGCGGCAAAACGTTTGCCGGCCCAGCCGTCTTCCGTATACGTCGCGAGGTCGTCGCCGTCCAAGATGATATTGGGGCGGAAGCGCAGCGGGTTGAGCGGCTTAGACCACTCGGCTTCGAGCGCCCGGAGCGACGGCACGCAGATGACGAGCAGGTCGTGTGCGTCGTGCATCGGTTCGCCTGCCGGCATCTCGGCGATCGAGATAGGGCGGTGCAAAGATGCGCCGAGTGCATCGGCAAGCGCAGCGCCGGGTTCGTAGCGCGTTCCATCCGGGGCGTCGACGTACACACGCCCGTTGTCGGACCACGCGCGGTAGGCGAGCAGGTCTCCGACAAGGCGCGCGGTCAATGGTTTCCCCGCTCGGGTGGCTTGGCCGTCGATGATCACAAACCGGCGGTCCTGCGGCATGCCGCCACGGCCGATCTCCACCCGCTCGAGCGACTGGCCCGCCATCGACTTGACGGGGAATCGAAAGAGGCCCGTGATACGCATAGCGAGTGGTGCAGGACGCAAGCGACGACTTCCTGTGCTGAAGCTCGTGTTGCTCGCGGTCTTGATGCTGCTCACGAGTTCGATGCCGTCAGCCGTGCCGCCGCCGTCGGGCGTGACGGTCGCGCTGCCGGGCCATGCATACCTGCACATGCTGGCGTTGCCGCTCGGACGG
Source organism: Vulcanimicrobiota bacterium (assembly GCA_019232725.1). GTDB lineage: Bacteria > Vulcanimicrobiota > Vulcanimicrobiia > Eremiobacterales > Eremiobacteraceae > JAFANK01. Next base: position 3,349 of record JAFANK010000242.1, read on the forward strand.
TTAGAAGGCACGATCCGCGGCGCCGTCGCCTTCGACCGCAGCGGCACCCGCGCGGCTTTTATCGCGGTTTTTCCCGGCGCCACGTTATCGGGCGATTGGCGCACACTCGATCCCGTGCAGGCTTTCGTGGTCGACGCGGGGCGGCGAACGCTGACGCAGCTCACGATCGATGGTGCAGCGCGCGCAGTATCCTGGGAGAGCGATCGCACGGTGGTCGTCTGGGATGGCGACCGAAAAAACCGGTTTGCGGTGGATCCCGCGAGCATCGGACCGCCGCCGCTGCGGATGACCGATCCCGACCGGATGACAGGCGCGTCGGTTGTCGCCGAGGGTGGCGATGGACGCTTCCTCGTCGCCGAGACTGCTGGTGGACGGTATGCCGTGGAACAGGTCGGCGCGCGAACGCTGCGCTCGCACGGCACGGCGGACAATGGAGCGTACGCGGTCGTGGGATCGTTCTTAGCGTGGGCCGACACGACGGCCAAGGCGGGTGCCGACATCTCGCACCAGGGCGCGACCGATCTTGCGCCGCCCTCGTTTTCGGGATCGGCCTACGGTGATGCGATCGCGCCGATCCTCCCGCTTGGCCACGCCGTGTATCAAGGTGCGTACCGTAACGGCACAGCGTATTTCGCTTTCACCTATGGCGTGCGGCGCATCGTCGCACAGACGAACGATCTCCTCACCTATTTGTTTCCGCGCGTCCCGCCGGATCTGTCGTATTCCGTCGGCGACGCCGTCGGAGCGGATCCCAACGGCCAGTTATATTTCGGACGACCCGAATCCGACGAAGTGACGTTCTGGCGTGGCGGCCGCTACCAGCAAGCCGCGCTATCGTTTCCATCGCAAGCAGGAAGCGAAAGCGCACTCGAGTGGGCGATGCAACGCGTCGCACCCGGCGACCCCTTGTGGCCGGCGCTGCGCCCGGATGAAGACGCACTCGACAACGCGCTCTTGCAATGGCGTATGTATCCGGTCGGCGACGCCATCGGCGAGCGCTGGATCGCCTCCTACCTCGGCCGCGTCATGATCGGCGACGCATCGGGACGCTTCCGCTTCACGGGAGCGCCACAGTCGCCGTTCGCGGTGCTCGGGCGCACGGACGACGGCCGGCTCTGGGGCGCGTCACCGCAGTTCCGCTACTTCTCGCAGTCGATCTTCAGCGATGCGTCGTCGACGTTATGGTGGTCACGCGACGGCAAGGGCTGGCTCTTAGCCGGTACGGTTCCGGGTGATGCGGGCGCGGTCGGCCTCGATCATCGCAGGGTGTGGGTCGCGCTCACGCATCCGTGGCTCGGTCGCTCCGCGATCTTCGTCATGCCGCTCGGGAGCACAGGTGCAGCCATCACCGGCGGTAGTTACGATGGCGAGCAGCTTTTCTTCGCCGCGCTGCCGGTTGGATTTTATCTCGTGTGGGGCGCGACGCCCGGCAAACGGCAAAACGGCGATCAAGGCACGCTCAGTGCATATCGCATTGACGAGTCGGTGCTGTACGGCGACGCGGGCAGCGGCCTCAACGCCTTTGGTCAGGGAATCTATGCGCCCGCGGGCGATGCCACACTAGGGCCGCCAGCGTACGACGTACGCGATGGCCTCGCGTTCGTGCAGCCGTCACTCGACACGATCGCGGCCCTGCCGGCGGCTGCGCACGCCACCCTCGTGACCAACGTCGATGCCGTCACGGTCGACCCGTCGCGGACCACCCTCATGTCGTTTCCGCAGGAGCATGCGTTTGAGATCAAGTACGCGATGCGGCCGTTTCCACTCGCATCCGTGCGGGTCATCGAAAACGGGGATGCAGCGCTCGTCGTGCGCGCGTTTGCAACCGGCCCGCTCGCCATGCGCGTGGCACGCGAACACTGGCAAGAAGTCGGCGGCCACTGGCAACGCATCACATCGGCCGGCGCAGGCGGCACGCAGGCACCGCGACCGAGCGCGATCAGTGCGTGGGCGCAGGTGAGGGCGCGACGACCGTGATCTGCCCCGTCATGTTCGGGTGATACGAGCACACATACGCGTACGTCCCCGCTTTTTGGAACGTGAACGAGAAGTGCGCGCCGTCGTCGAGGTTACCCGAATCAAAACCACGCGACGTCGAGGTGGCCGTATGCGCAACGCCATCGTCATTCTTCCACACCACGGTCGCGCCGAGGGGCACGGTGAGCGAGGCGGGCGAGAACGCGAAGTTCTTGATCGTCACCACGTAGGGCGACGGCGCGGGCGCAGGTTGATCGGCATACGACGAGTGTCCGAGTAGCGTGACGACGCAGATGACGGTTGCGGTGATGCCGGCGAGTACCAGAGGGAATCGAGCTGCCTTCATGCCCGCCGCTTCGAACGGGACGCGGCTCTCCCATGCCGCCGGTCGCCCTTTGTCCCCGAGAATGTGAAGGTCGCTTTCAGCGGCCGTTCAGTTCTGTGTGTTTAGCCGCCCACCATGCGGGGAATCGCTCGGTAGAGCCGCGTCGCACCTGGTCGAGGGGGGACGGCACACCGTGGCGTGCCACCCGTAGACAATCGTCAAATTTCCGACATCTTACGAGGAGGGACGTTATGACAATCACACAGATCTTTTCGCGTACTCGTGGCGGGCTTGTGGTCGCCGCATGCGCCGTCGCGTGTGCTTTCACCGTCGCTTCTGCGCTCGCGCAAACGGTCGCCGTCGTGGTCAACGGTCAGACGGTGCAGTTCGACCAGCCGCCGGTCGAGCGCTCCGGCCGCGTCTTCGTGCCGCTGCGCGGTGTTTTTGAACGTCTTGGCGCGAGTGTCGTCTACGACAACGGCGTCATCAATGCGACCGGCAACGGCCGCACCGTGCAACTGCGCATCGGTTCGACCCAAGCGACGGTCGACGGGCAGCCGCAGACTATCGACGTGGCGCCGTTCCTCATCGGATCGCGCACGCTTGTGCCTATCCGCTTCATCTCCCAGTCACTGGGCGCCAATGTGGATTGGAACAACGGCACGAACACGGTGACGATCAGCTCGGGAGGTGCCGGGGCACAGGCGGTCACCCTGGCGAACCTGACGCCGAGCAGCGGCGCCGTCGTCGCAGCCAAATCGCCCGCGGTCTCGGGAACGTTTAGCAGCTCAGTCGATCCCAACTCAGTGCACATCACGCTCGACGGGCGTGACGTCTCGAGCACGACGGATATCTCGCCGACCAACTTCCTGTTCACACCGCCATACCCGCTAACACCGCAAAGCCACACCGTGCGCGTCACCGGCAAGGGCACAAACGGCCTGGGCTTCGATCAGAGCTGGTCGTTCACGTCGGGCACGAGCGTGACCGGGAACTACATCAACTCGGTACAGCCGACGAACGGCAACAAGGTCTCCAGTTCGTTCACGTTATCGGGTTCGACCCTGCCGAACTCCTCAGTGCACATCGTCGCCGTGCCGACGCAGCTCGTCGGCGGCATCTTCCCAGTGACCTCGGGGACGTACGTCGCCGATCTCAAGGCCGATGCAAGCGGTCACTTCTCGCAGACCGTGAGCGTCAATACGACGCCGGGCGGTAACGTGGCCGTCCGCGTGACGTCGGTCGCGCCGACCTCACTCGCGAGCAAGACGGTCAATCTGAGCTACTCGAGTTAGCGCGAACTAGCTGCGCATCGTCATAAGGCTTGCGGCGGCCGCGACCAACATCGCGGCCGTCGTGAGCCAGCCCAGCGTTGCGAGGAGCGGACCGTTGGCGCGCTCGCCCATGATGCGCCGATTCCCCGACACGAGCATGATCAGCACCAGCAGCAACGGCGCTAAAAAGCCGTTGATCACGGCTGTCCAATAGAGCGCCGTGACCGGGCCGATCCCGACGAAGTTCAACTCGATGCCGACGATCGTCGAGAGCGCGATCACCCCATAGAATTGCGGCGCGCGACCGGGCTTCTTATTAAGACCGAAGCGCCACCCGAAAATTTCGGACATCGCATAAGCTGATGACGCCGTGAGGATAGGGACGGCCAAAAAGCCGGAGCCGATCAAGCCGAGCGCTAGCAGCCATTCCGACCAACGCCCGGCGATCGGTTCGAGCGCGCGGGCCGCGTCTGCTGCTGTTGCGATGTTGTTGTGGCCGGTGGCGAAGAGCGTCGCCGCAGTCGAAAGGATGATGAAATACCCGACGAACTGCGAGAAGAACATGCCGATGCCGACGTCCCACGCCGTATAGCGCAGTTCTTGGTCGGTCGTCCCCTTGCGCTGCCACAGATAATGGCGTCCGAATGCGACGTCTTCTTCTACTTCTTGCGTGGCTTGCCAGAAGAACATGTATGGCGAGATCGTCGTACCGATGATAGCGACGACTGTGGTGATGTATCCCGGATCGGCGTGCAGATGCGGCACGAACGTGCCCACAAGCGTGCGCCGGACATCGGGATGCGCGAAGAAGGCGGAGCCGACGTAGGCGAAGAGCGCCAGGCTAAGCCATTTGAACACCGACGCGGTCACCTTGTACGAGCCCCAGATCTGCAACGCAAGCAGCACGACGGCGACGGGGACGATGAGCGCCACGATGCGGATCGGCACGAGCAGGTTGATGGCCGCGGCGATGGCGCCGATATCCGCTCCTGCGTTGATGCTGTTGGCGATGACGAGCGCGATGACCGCCGGGTAGGCAATGGCGACCGGAAACCGCTCGCGTAATATCGCTCCGAGCCCCTTGCCCGTGACCAAGCCGATGCGCGCGCAGATGTATTGCACGGCCATCATCATGGGCAGCGTGACCGGCATGATCCACAGCGTCGAGTAGCCTAACGTCGCGCCAGTGACTGCGTAGGTGGCGATGCCGGATGGATCGTCGTCCGACGCGCCGACGATGAGGCCGGGTCCGAGCAGCTTGAAGAAGCGGCGAATGCCGCTTCGTTCGCGCTGCAACGCCGCCTCGCGGACACCCAAGACCGCCGCGGGTGCGACGTCCGTGCGAGGCCCCGCACCGTTGTCGGACATGGTGGGAGCTTTACCCGGTGGGTGTTGTCGGCAAACGAGAAATACGCATCACGAGTGGCGTGAGGACAAGGACGCCTGCGATGCACAGCACAGCCGATGTACCAAACGCCACAGCGGGCCCGACCATTTGCCACAGCGCCCCGACTCCAAGGCTTGAGACGAGATCGCCCACGCCGTTCACCGCGGCGAGCACCCCGAAGCCGGTACCGCGTCGATCCGGTGGCAACAGGTGCGTGGCAAACGTTCCCTCCATCGGGTCGACGATAGCGATGCCGATGCCAGCCAACATGACGGCGGCGACCACTGCCGCGGGCGATTGCCAGGCTACCGCGATCAGCGCGCCGACGGCGGCGAACATCGTAAAGGCCACGAGCAAGAGTCGCCCGCTACCCATGCGCTCGCTCAGCAGGCTTGCGGGGTAGGCGAAGCTCGCATTGAGCATGTTATGCAGGAGATACAGCGCAGTGGCGACGGCCGTGGCTCTGCCCAGACCCAGCGACGGTGCGAAAGAATGCATGGCGACGAGCACGAGCAGCGTCGGCGAGAAATTTCCCAGCCCGAAGATACCGGCGGCAGCGAGATACCGCTTGAACGTCGACGGCAGGCCCACAAGTGCGAGATGGATCGGTTCGCGCGGCGGCGCGACGCGCGGGCGCTCGCGCACCCAAAAATACATAGCGGCCGCCGCAAGCCCGGGGATAAGACCGAACAGGATGGCGTGCGCGACCGGCACGTGGAGTGCGACCAAGACGATCGCCACAACCGGCCCGATCACCGCGCCGACGCTATCGAGAGCGCGCTGAAAACCAAATGCACGATTGACGTAGCGCGGATCTGTGTCATCCACCAGCAACGTGTCGCGGATGGGACTGCGAAAACCGCGGCACACCCACGCACAGGCTCGCAAGACCCCGACACCGAGCACCGACGTCGCAAGCCCGATCGCCGGCATGAATATGCCGACGCCGAGGTAGCCGCTCGCAGCGAGCAGCCGCCGGTGCGTGCTGCGATCGGCGAGCGCACCGCCCCACAGCTTGAACACGGCGGCCAAACCGTCGGCCACGCCTTCGATAGCGCCCAGCGCCAATGCGCCGCCGCCGAGGCTCGCGATCAGTGCCGGGAGGAGCGGTATGATGAGCTCGTAGCACGCGTCGGAGAGCAGGCTCGCGACGGCGATCGCGACCACGGTCGCGGTGAGCCAACGCGCTGGCGTCATCGGTTGCGGCTCACCGGCATAGAGTTGCGGCGATCAGCCCTGCCACATCTCGCCCGGGCCAGAGCGCCGGCGCCGTTCTTCTTCGATAAATGCTACGATGTCCGCAATGCCCTCGCTGCCGGCGCCCGAGAAGCGCACGCCGCCTGTGTAGTGCAGGCCCCGCGCGTCGCGCGTGCAGTACACGACTTCTGCGGGGAGCTCTTTGCGATTGCCCGGGCCGAGCGGCACGGTCAGCGTGACGCGTTCGCGTGGTTCGAGCGTGAACGAACTCACGATGCGCGCACCGCCAGCCGAGAGGTTTGCGAGTTTGATCGGCTGACGCGGTCCGTTGCCGAGCGAGAGAACGGTCGCATCGGTCACGACGATACGCGGCCAGCGACGCGGCATGCGGATCTGCGGCTGGCGAACGAACAACTTCAAAAACGCATCGAGGATCGACATGCGGCAGACGCCATCCTATGCCAGGCTCTAGCGTGCGCAGAGCCGAAGCGCGGTTATCTTCTCTTGCGGCCGCCGACCGCCCTATAGGTGCCGGCGCGCTTTTCCGACGGAGGCAAGCGATGAGTGTGAACTGGGAGGCGCTTAGTACCGTCGCGTCGTTCGGGGCGGATGTCTTGATCCTGGCGACGGCGGTCGCCGCGATCATCCAGTTACGACACCTGCGCAGCGCCAACGACCTGCAGGGCTTGCTCAAAGTCCTCGAGATGGCATATGAACCTGCGATCCAGGAGGCGTTCGACTTTTTGACCCACGAGTTCCCCGATAAGATCCAAGACGCGGCCTTCCGCAGAGAGCTGCTCGTGCATCCCATCGACAGCCACGTGCACAAGGAGCTCGTCGCGATGGAATATTACGAGCGCCTCGGCTCGTACGTGAAGAACCACCTCATTCCGGAAGATCTGTACTTAGACTGCAGCTCGCCTGCGCTGTATTGGAAGTCATTGGCGCCGGTCGTGGCCACCTTGCGGATTAAAAACGGTCCAGCCGCGTATGAGAATTTCGAATACATCGTCGCACGCGAACTGGAATGGGATGCGAAGCATCCCAACGGCAACTATCCCAAGCACACGCGGCGCTTGCCGTTGCCGCCGCCGATCTCAGGGTGAGGTACGGGAGAACGTCCGATACAACTGCACTGTCCAGACGATCAAGACGAGGACAAAGGCGCCGGTCACGAACAGGAGGCCAGGACCCAGGTTTGCGTTCGCGCCCATGAGATTCGCATTGATGGCGAGTTGCGCGACGCACGTGACGAACCCGACTTCGACCGCGCCGAACCATCCCATCTGATCGCCAAGCACGTGCGCCGTTTGCTCCCGGCGCTGCGGCGCAAGCCAATATGCCTTGTTCGGCAAGTGGATGAGTTCGGGCGGCATCGTCATGATCAGATGCGGCATGGCCCACGAGATCAGCGCGAAGAGCGCGTATACCAAGCACAGGATCCCGACGAAGAGGGCCTTCGGCTGCCACCCAGTGGCAACGCCGGCCGCGTTGAAGTGGCTTGCGACCACCGGCGGGAGCTGTGGGTAAAAATACGCCAGCTGGAATGCAGCGATGGCGAGCGCGGCGATAAGCGCGATATGCGA
>JAFANK010000313.1 GCA_019232725.1 Vulcanimicrobiota bacterium
ACCGTCAACGTCCACATTCGTTGGTTGCGCGAGAAAGTCGAAGATGATCCGAACGACCCCAAGCACATCATCACGGTCCGCAGCCGGGGCTACCTCTTCCGCGACTAGATCGCGGCCACGGCTCGTGCTCGCGAGCGCCATGGCAGCGATCGTCATCGCGGTCGGCGCGGCAGCGCTGTTGCCGCCGCCGCTGCACCTCGCCGCCGTCATCATCGCGCTCTTCGCCACTGTCGCACTGGTGGTGACGCTGGTTCCCGCGCAGTCTCCAGACGGGGGCGTTCCGATAGTCGAATCAGCCGGTCACATGGTGCCGGTGGCCGCACAGGCGGTTGCCGGAGCGACCAACGCCGGGACCATCGGGGCTGCCAATGAAACGACAGCGTCGCTTGCGCCGGTCGCAGAGCCCGATCTCACCGGCGTGCTCGCGGCACTCCCGGTGGGTGTCATGGTCATCGGCGACGACGGCAAGATCCGCGCGTTCAACGCAGCTGCGGGCGAACTCTTCGGCGTGTCCGCCGAACGCGCGCGCAACCGCGCGCTGATCGAGATCGTTCGCAACTTCGAACTCGATCGCCGCGTCACCGCGACCTTGCGCACCGGCGTGGAGGAGACAGGGGAACTGCCGTACTCCGCCGCGCACGAACGCTACCTGCAGGTCACTACTCGCGTGCTCGGTGGGGTGGAAGGGCGTCGCAGCGCGCTCGTCATCATCGCCGATCAAACCCGCATGCGCGAGCTCGAGAAACTACGCCGCGATTTCGTCTCCAATGTCTCGCATGAGCTGCGCACGCCGTTGACGGCGGTCAAGCTGATGGTCGAGACGTTGCAGAGCGGCGTCGAGCAGCCCGCCAGCGATGAGTTCCTGGGGAGCATAGCGCAAGAGACCGAGCGGATGATCGCGCTCGTCGAAGATCTGCTGGATCTTGCCCGTCTGGAAAGTGGCAAGCTAGAACTGCGCTTGAGCACGGTCGACATCGGCGAGCTGTGCCAGCACGCTGCGCAGGCCCAGGCCCGCCGCGCGCAGACGCTCGGCGTCGCCCTCGAATGTTCGGCGCCCGAAGCGCCGATGAAGATATCAGCCGACCGCGACAAGGTGTATCAGGTAGTGGTGAACTTGCTGGACAATGCGCTACGACACACGCCGTCAGGCGGCCGGGTTGACCTCGCGGTCGAACCCGGTGATGGAACCGTTGACATCGTCGTCTCCGACACGGGCGGTGGCATCCCCTCAAGCGCATTGCCGCACATCTTCGAGCGCTTCTACGTTGTCGATCCAGCACGTGCGCGCGGTCCTTCAGGCACAGGGCTGGGCTTGTCCATCGTGAAGCATATCATTGAGGCGCATGGCGGGACCGTCGAAGCCAAGAGCGAGCTCGGCACGGGCGCCACGTTTCGCTGCCGGCTGGTCGCAGCCGGTTGACATCATTGCATCCCGCGACATGCGCGACTATAATGGCCAGATGGCAGACCAGAGGAGATGACCGGCCGTGGGCCGTGAGAACTTCCATCGCATCTTAGAAGAGACGCAGCAAGACGTGCTGCGCATGGGCAGCCTGGTGGAGGAGGCCATCACCAAGGCGGTCGACGCATTGGCACGCTCAGACGTCAAGGCGGCTGAGGAGATCCTGCGTGCCGACGACTACATCGACGACCTCAACGTCCTCATCGAGACGAACTGCCTCAACCTGTTGGCCCTGCAGCAGCCGATGGCGTCGGATCTGCGCACCATCGCGGCGATGCTCGACATCATCATCGATTTGGAGCGCATCGGCGATCATGCCGGCGATATCGCGCAGATCACCCGCAACCTCGCCAATGAGCCGCATCTCAAGCCGCTCGTGGATATCCCCCTCATGGCGGCCAAGGCCCGCGAGATGCTACGCGAATCGCTTGACGCTTTTTCCCATCGCGACGCGCAAGCCGCCCATGACATCCCGCGCAAAGATGACGAGGTTGATCGCCTCTACCGCAAGGTCTTCGCCGAACTGATCCAGTTCATGGCCCGAGATCCCAAGGCGATCGGCAGGGCGAGCAACCTGTTGCTCGTGGCGCTGTATCTCGAGCGGATCGCAGATCACGCCACCAATATCTGCGAACGTGTCGTGTACATGGTCGAGGGCGTCCCCAAAAAGCTCAAGCGCTCGGTCGTGGAATTCGCCGAGACGTCCAGGTCGAGTGAGGAAGCATCTCCGGCTGCGGCCGAGGGTGGTGCGTAGCAACGCTTTCGGGCTGCGACTGCTACATCAGTTAAGCGTCCTTAATGTGAACTTAACCCGTGTTTGCCATCGTTATGTTGACGTCGCACTCACGGACCAGCGGGTCCGTTTCTCATGACCAGGAGCAACACGTGCACAGAAACAGATTCGTCCTCGGGCTCACCGGCGCGAGCCTCGCATTTGTCCTCACAAGCGCGATCGCCGGGGCGGCCGGTCAGCTCACCGGTGCGGGGTCGTCCTTCGACTTCCCGTTCTTCTCTCGCGCATTCTACGAGTACGGTAAACAGCACGCAGACGTGCAGGTCAACTATCAGAGCATCGGGTCGGGCGGTGGCATCCAGCAATTCACCGCTAAGACGGTTGATTTCGGCGCCTCGGACGTGCCGCTCAACCCCAATGAGATGAAGGCCGCGCAGGCATCCAATGGTGACGTCGTCCAGGTACCGGTGACGCTCGGCGGTGTCGTCGTCGCGTACAACGTGCAGGGCGTCGCCGGTCATCTCAAACTCGACCAGCAGACGCTGGCCGGGATCTTCCTCGGGAAGATCACGAACTGGAACGACCCAGCCATTGCCAAGCTCAATGCGGGTACGACGTTGCCCAGCCAGGCGATCGTCGTGGCGCACCGTGCTGATGGCAGCGGCACGACCTACATCTTCACGGACTATCTGAGCAAGATCAGTCCGCAATGGAAGTCCTCGGTCGGCACCGCGAAGACCGTCAACTGGCCGGCGCAGTCTGCCATCGGCGCAAAGGGTAACGAAGGCGTGGCGGGTTTGATCCGCCAGACGCCGGGCGCGATCGGGTATGTCGAGCTCGCCTACGCATCGCAGAACGACATCAGCTATGCGTCGCTCAAAAACAGTGCCGGCCAATTCGTGCTGCCCACGGTGGATAGCGTTCGCATGGCGGCCTCGCAAAAACCCAACGTCAGTCCGGATGATTATTCGATCGTGGACATGGGCGGCGCGGGCAGCTATCCAATCGCGGGCTACTCGTGGGTCATGCTGTGGAAGAACCAGTCCGATGCGAACAAGGGAAAGCAGTTGGTGGGCCTTTTCCGGTGGCTCGTGACCGACGGACAGACCTATGCCACCAACGTCCGCTATGTTGGCCTGCCGAAGAACGTGCAGGGCGAAGCAGATCGGGCGTTGGCGAGCATCAAGACCTGATCGTCGGGACGATTCATTGCTCGTAAGAGGCGGTGCGCCCGTGAACAACAAACCTGCGCATCGCCTCCTCGTCTTCACTAGGATGTAGGGGCGGTCTGCACCCATGGGCCCAGGATAGAGCCGATGCGATGAGTCTCTCCGCCTCCGCTACGACACCGGTGACGGCTCGGCGCCGTCCGCAGTTGACGGGCTTGGGCGACCCGATCATCCTCGGCTCGTTCACCCTTGCCGCATGGCTCGTGCTACTGCTGGTTGCAGCGCTCTTCATCACATTGGTCATCGCCGCATGGCCCGCGATCAAGACCGTGGGCCTGACGTCGTTGCAGAGCGCCACCTGGGATCCCAACAGCAACAAGTTCGGCGTGCTCTCGTTTATCTACGGCACGATCGTCACGTCAGCTATCGCATTAGTACTCGCCGGCCCGATCGGCATCGGCGCCGCGTTGCTCTTGGCAGAGGTTGCTCCCAAACGGCTGGCCACGCCGGTCGCGCTGCTCATAGAACTCTTGGCTGCCGTTCCGAGCGTCGTGTTCGGCATTTGGGGCCTCTACGTGCTCGCGCCCGTGATGCGCACGGTCGTTGAACCGGCTTTGCAGCGTTGGCTCGGTTTCTTACCGCTCTTCCAAGGCATGTACTACGGCATCGGCATGCTCACGGCCGGCGTGCTGCTCGCCATCATGGTCTTGCCGACGGTCACTGCGATCTCACGCGATATTTTCGAAGCGGTGCCTCGCGACCAGCGTGAGGCCATGTTGGCGCTCGGATCGACCAAGTGGGAGATGTTGACGCGCGCGGTGATCCCGTACGCCCGCTCTGGAATCATCGGTGCACTCGTGCTGGCATTGGGCCGGGCGCTCGGCGAGGCCATGGCCGTCACGATGGTCATCGGGAACAAACCTGCGATCGCGCTGTCGCTTTTCGCTCCCGGGTACACGATGGCGTCGGTGCTCGCCAACGAGTTCACGGAGGCGACGGGGCAGCAGTACGTGGCCATGCTCATCGGCATCGGGTCGATGCTCTTCATCTTGAGCATGATCCTCAACGTGTTCGCCCGATTGCTCGTGCTGAGCGTCGCGGGCGCTCGTGGAGCACGCCGCTGATGCTCGCGCTGCGACAGTGGTGGAACGGTTTCATGCTCGTGCTGGCCTGGTTGTGCGCCGGCCTCGCCGCGGCCACGCTGGCGATCATCGTGTTCTACGTCATCCAGCGCGGTGCGCCCGCGCTCAACGGACACTTCTTCCTGAGCGTGCCGACGCCCGTGGGCGTGCCGGGTGGTGGCGTGGCGAACGCCTTGATCGGTTCGGTCGAAATTATCGTCATGGCGTCGCTCATCGCCATTCCGATCGGCGTCATGGCTGGGATCTATCTGGCGCTCTTGGGCAAGGGCCGTCTTGCAGATGCGGTGCGCTTTTTCTCCGACGTGCTCACGGGCGTGCCGTCGATCGCCATCGGCATCTTCGCGTACACTGTCGTCGTCGTGCCGCAAAAGCATTTCTCGGCGAATTCGGCAGGCGTCGCACTTGCCGTCATCATGTTGCCGATCATCGTGCGGACGACGGAAGAGGCGGTGCGTCTTGTGAATCCGGCGATCCGTGAGGGAGCGCTCGCACTGGGCATCGAGTCTTGGAAAGCGATTCTACTCGTGACCGTGCCCTGCGCTCGCGCTGGAATCGTGACGGGTGCGCTGCTCGGCGTAGCGCGTGTCGCGGGCGAGTCCGCGCCTTTGCTTTTCACGGCGTTTGGCAATCCCGTGTGGAGCACCAATCCGAACAGCCCGATCGCGGCGCTGCCGCTCATCGTCTTCCAGTATGCCAATTCACCGTACGCAGAATGGCAACAGATCGCGTGGGGCGGAGCGCTTGCGCTTATCGTGTTGGTCTTCGTGCTTAACATCACGGCGCGCGTGCTATTCCCAGCGAAAGGGTACCGATGAGCGAGAATCTGCCGGCAACGGTGAACGGACCGGAAAAATCATTGCAGACGGAGTCCTTGAGCGCATGGTACGGCTCGCACTGCGCCGTCAAGGACATCTCCATGGGGTTCGAACCCGGGGCGATCACTGCGCTCATCGGCCCATCAGGCTGTGGCAAGTCGACGCTGTTGCGATGTCTCAATCGCATGCACGAGATTATCCCAGGCACGCGCGTCGAGGGCGAAGTGCGGCTCGATGGACAAAACCTCTATGAGCCGGGTGTGAACCCGGTCGCGATGCGCCAACGCATCGGCATGGTCTTCCAGCGCCCCAATCCGTTCCCGACCATGTCCATCTTAGACAACGTGCTGGCCGGCGTGCGTTTGACCAACCGCACGCTCAACCGTGCAGCTCTGACCGAGATCGCTGAAGCAAGTTTGCGCAAAGCAGCGCTCTGGAACGAAGTGAAAGACAAGCTGAACCGTTCGGGCGCGTCTTTGTCCGGCGGCCAGCAGCAGCGACTGTGCATCGCGCGTGCCCTTGCCGTCGAACCTGAAGTGCTGTTGATGGACGAGCCGGCATCGGCGCTGGATCCGATCTCAACGACGAAGATCGAAGACCTGATGCGTGAGCTCAAAGGCGCGTATACTTTTGTGATCGTGACGCACAACATGCAGCAGGCGGCGCGCGTCTCGGATTTCACCGGCTTCATGCTCGCTGAGGAGGGCCAACCTGGCCTGCTCATCGAGTTCGACGTGTCGTCGACGATGTTCACGACGCCCAAAGATAAGCGGACCGAAGATTACATCACCGGTCGATTTGGTTGATAACCTGGGCTTAAGGTGCCTGACGTAAGGTAGCGGTGACGGCGGGCGACCGTCCGTCAATCGGCAAACGGTCTTCTCGACAAGCGTCACTCCCGCAGGGACCGCTCCATAGCCCGGGGCGGTCTCGTGTTTTTCGGGCTAGGGCGCCACCGCTCGAGTAGGCGGCGGTGTTGCTGTTCCAAACACGTAGCGGACATCGCGGCACGAAGCGCACGCCTCTTTGAAATGCGGCAGTCGGACGACCACCTGGATCACGCCGTGTCCGGCGCCGATGACCCGAAACGCCTCAGCGCGATCTGATTGTGCGTCCATGCCGGCGTTCTTGTAGCTTTGCAACTCAGCGGGCGCCAGCGTACAACCCGCAAACAAGTCGCGAGGCGCTATCCGCACATGGCCCACGTGTTCAAGTTTGAAGCTTCCTGTCGGTGATCCAGCGATGGCGCCATCGAAGAGCGGGATCACCACGATGTCGCCGATGCGGACGATCTCATCGCGGCACTGGCTTGCGATGATGACTGCGGGAGTCGGGTGCGCGGGAGACGGGGTGACGATCGCAGGCGGGGTTGCAAGCGTCAACAAGGGTTAAGGGTCGTCCGTGTCAACCGCGAGCGCCGTGCCTTTGCCCAGCTCGCGCAAATAGTCGAGATGATCCGCAAGCGACCGGCTGCCCTTGATCGATGCCCACTCCTGCTGGGGAATGATCGCAAGCGCATCGGGTCCATCCAACCGGAACGCGGCGGTTTTCGCCTTGCCGGGATTCTTGGTCATCGGCACGTTCGATGGCAGGGCGCGATAGGCACTCACTGACGGCTGGCTTGCAAAGGCGTCGAGGATCGGCGGAGCAGCGGCGTCATAGATGTTCAAGGGCGGCACGCCGAAGAGCACCTCAACCGTGCGCAGCACCGCGGGAAAACTGTACCGGGTGTGATCGATGTACCCGCGGCGTATGAACGGGCCGATCATGAAGGCTGGCATGCGCCGTGCATCGACGTGATCGCCCGTTCCTTGCGGGTCGTCTTCGGTCACGAACACCACGGTGTTCTTCCACTCGGGGCGTCTCGAAAGGCCTGCGATGATCTGACCGAGCGCCGCGTCGTTACTGCCGACGTAGGAAGCGGGCGTGTAAAACCCAGCCTTTGTCCCCGCCGTATGATCGGTCGGCAATGTGAGGTATGAATACTGCGCAAGGCCGTGGGCAGCGACATCTGCGAGAAACACTTTCGCACGTTCCGTGTCCGGGAAATCGAAGTCTATGTGCGCACCGGGGTACGGTCGCGCGGCGTGGCTGTTCAAACCGCTTGCGATGCTGCCGTCTGGACGCATCGTCATCTGTTCGCCGTAGACACGGAACGAGACGCCATGACGGTGCAAGGCGTCGATCAGCTCGCCGTTCGGCCCGAAGACGCCACTCACGTTCACGCGAGGCTGACCTGGGAGGTCGAGCAAGTCGGCGAACCAGTCGAAGTTGAGCGCTGCGATCGGCAGCTTGTCCTCGCCCGTCAAAGGTACCGGCCATATCGAGCCCGCAACTCGCGGATCAGATGAACTTGCGCCATCATCGAGCGTGTGGACATTGCGCTCGAGGTAGTCGTTGGCCATGGCCTGCGTCGTCCACGAGTGGCCGAAGTCGCTACGATCGCCATCGCCCATGAAGTTATCGAAGAGCGTGTACGATTCGGCAAGCGCATGTGCGTTGGGCGTGTACTTGCGGCCATAAAGCAGAAGCGCCGGATCGGCATCCGCACGCGGTACATCGCCAAAGACCTCGTCGAAATGCTTGTTCTCTTTGACGATGAAGACAAAATGTTTGATCGGTGGCGGGGCCGCTGGCTTCTCCGAAGGGGCTTGGAAGCGATTGTTACGCGCAACGGTGGCTGTCCACTGCGCAAAGCGTTGCGGCTCGATGACGAGATGCTCGACAAGACCAGTCGAAATACCATCCCACTCCGAGCCGGGGTCAGGTTGTGGTCCCGACCCCTTGGCGCTCACCACATAGAGCTGCGCTTTGTGCCGCGGATCCTTGTCGATGGTCGACCCGCCCACGAACACAACGCCCATGGGATACCATGCGGTAGGGATGCGGCCGACGACCCGAGCGGAACGCGTGTCGAGCACGGCGATGTCATTGAAGCCTGATTCCGCTACGAAGAGGCGCGCGCCGTCGTTTGAAATCGCCATACCCGATGGGGTTTGCCCCGGCAGCTGCGCGCCGCTCAAGCCCAGCTCGAAGCGCTGCGTGGCGCGCCATGAGCGCGTATCGATGACGGAAATATCGTGGCCGTCTGCGTTAGCGACATATGCATTGCCGTCATGCAGCAGCAGCGCAGTCGGGTGCGGCCCGGTCGCGATCTGCGACGGCGTTGTCGACATGGATGTCCACACGTCTATGTGGTCCGAGTCGTACAGCGTCGCCAGCGCGCCGTTGCCTGCAAAAGCGACCGAAAATGGTTGGCCGGTTGTGGCCAAGCGTGCGGTGATGTCACCGGTTGTGTCATCGATGATGGCAACTTGTTTCGCGGCAGTGCGAGCGACGATGATCCGGTGGGTAGCCGGGTCTTCCGCGATGCCGTTGAGCAGACCGCCGACCTGCAGCTCTGGTTTCGGCGTGAAAACCGCACCTTTGTCGCTGACGGCGTACGTGAAGCGCGAAATCGCACCCGTATAGCCGCGCGTGACGAAAAGACCATCGGTCGTCCACGCCATCCCTGTTGCAAATGGTACCGACAGCCGGTCGATGATACGAGAATCTTCACCCAGGACGATGACATCGATGGCGCCGCCGTCTTGTGACAAGACGGCAAGCACTTTGCCATCAGGCGAGAGCGCCTCTGACGACGCAAACCCTTCGACGGGAATCGTGAAACCAATAGGTGTGACCGTTCGCCCGTCGGGCAACGAGGCTGCAAACGCTGAGCCCCCGGCCATCAGCACGATGCACGCGAGCAATAGAGCATTGAACGCATTGAAGCAACGCATGCTGAAAATTGCTACGCGAAAGCCGCAACGCCCTCGTCCGCACAATCTTAAGAAGTATTAACCTTAGGTTGACCCCTTCTTAATGCCCCAAACCTATACTCGCATTGGCTACGAGG
>JAFANK010000046.1 GCA_019232725.1 Vulcanimicrobiota bacterium
GTGAAGGTCGTGCTGATCTTATCCGTCGGTTGCCATCCGAACGCCAAGCTCATCGTCAAACGCGGCGGCTGTTGGAAAGCGCCGAGCGTGTCGAAGTGGCCCGTGTACTTATCGGGGATGAAGATCATGCCCGAGCAGCCGGCCGGCGTCGTGTCTGGTGCCGGAGTGGAAATCGACGAGACGTTCCCGCAGGTGCTCGGGTCGTATCCCGGCCACACGAGCGGCGACCCGTACTCCTCACCATCCGTGAATGTGAAGGTCGGCGATACGTTCCAGTTCTTATGTTTATAGTTCACGACGAGCGTCGAGTCGAAGGGTGTGGCAAAGCCATTCGCATTGTTGAACGGCGACGGGATGACGCTATAGGTCGGGTAGCGCGCATTGCGATCGAGCAGCGGCTGCGGCGCCTGCCTGAAGTACGGGTTCCCCGTGACGACGCCGGTGGTGATGTTTGTATACGACGGATGCGCATTGATGCCGCCGTAGATGCCGCACATCGACTGGCTGCCGCCCGCGGCAGCCCCCGCGCACGCCGACGTGAACGAGTTGAACTGCTGGATGTAGTTGTTCAGGATATCGATGACGTTTTGGCCGTTGGGCTGCGGCCCATACTTGATCGTGCTGTTGAGATAGGTCGAACCAAGCTGTAGCGTCCAGCCGTCGGCTGCGAAATTCCCTTTGGTGAACGCGAACTCGACGCCCTTGGACGTCTGCTGGCCGGCATTGATGGCTGCGAGCACACCCTGCGCATTGAGCGACGTGAACTGCAGCTGCCCCTGTGTCGTGCGATAGAACGGCGTTAGCTTGTAGGACATGTCGGTTCCGTGAAGATGCTGCTCAACGGAGAAGTCATAATTATTTGCGGTGTCTGCGTGGATAGGATGGATGGGGCTATTGAAACCCATGTTGATGAACGTGCTGATGAACAGCGGCAGGTCTTGCTGAATCACGTTGTACTCATGATACGACGTCGACGCCGGCCGCACGTATCGCCCGGCAGTGGCACGCAGCACGAGATCTGGCGTCACGGTGTAGGTGGCGCCAAAGCGCGGCTGCCAATACGACTGGAAATCGGTGCCGCCCGAGAAGTTGGTCAGCTGGGTCGGACTTGTGCCTGCCGGGCACGGGCTCTCGGCGCCGGTGACAAGGTCGAATGTGCGCTGGATCGGCGACTGTAAGCCGTTCGCGAAACAGAACTCGTTGTTGTAGGCGTTGAACCAGAACTGCCGCGCCGGATAGCCGGTTGAGAGATCGTCGAGCCGGTAGTCGAACAGGTCGAGCCGGACGCCCAAGTTCATCGTCAGACGATCATTGGGTCGCCACTGGTCGTTCACCGAGTAGCCGGAGAAGTACGGCTTCACCGTGTCAAGCTGGGCATGCGGGCCGGGCTCGGTGACGATCCATTGCGCGCCTGCCAGGGCGGCCGGCGTGCCTGCAGGCGGCGTGCCAGGAACAAGACCGGAGCAGTACGTGATGCAACCCTGTGAGATCAAGTTCGGATACCCTGCCGGCGGGAACTGCGGGAAGCAGCTTGCGCGAACACCGGTTGCAAACGCGTAGCAATTGCCTGATTTGTCGACGAGGTTGGTCGTCGGCTCGGCGTAATCCAAGAATGTCGCCAGTTGGCCGGAGTACGTCTGAAGATGCGCGGTAAGATAGGAAGCTGTCGCCTCTAAGAGATGCTTTTCGCTGATCTGGTTTGAGTAGTCAAGCTTGCCGCCATATTTATGTTCGTTCACTTCGTAGTCAGGCAGCTGACCACCATAGGTGAGGTTCGAGCTGACCGGTCCTGAGATGAACCATATCGCGTAATCCGTGTATGCGTCGAAACGCAAGTACGAGGTGGAGTTGATGTTGCGCTGATACTGGAATTTTGCCAGCGCGACGCCGTTTTGCGATCCCTCGCGCTCGTCGATGGGCAACTGTGCGAACGGCGCCCGCAATTGTGGGGAGTTGGGGAAGAGGTCCGGTGCGACGAGACCCGGCTGGGGCGGCGCACCGACTTGACCGTTATACGCGACGCCATCGAAGTATGTCATCGGGCCGCCAAAAGCGGTCTCGACATTTTGCGTGATCTGGTCTTGCACAGAGCCATAGAACTTCTGCACGATCAGGCTGTTGTCGTAGAGCAGCTGGATGTCGTCTTTGCCCGTGTCATGTTTGTGGGAAAGCCCGATGTGGAAGTTGGCGATCGTTTCCTGATCTGTCATGTGCGCGATCGCATTGGTCGGACCTGGTGCCCACAACCACTGCGCTGAACCGTCGGGTACGACTGTGTTCAACGGCGACGCGATCGTAGTGCTCGTCGGGTTCGGGTACGGGTTGCCGTAGGAGAGCGGATAGAAGTAGAGCGGATTGCTTGCGCCGTTGAACTGGTCGCCAAAACGGTTGTCCTGGGTGACGTACTGGGTGCCCACGTAGTAGGTGAAGAGCCGATCGGGAGTCCCGCCGGCCGCTTCGAGCATCGCCTTATTGTAGAGCGGCGGCCCACCGATGCCCATCGCCATGTTTGCGTATCCGGGATACGTGCCCGTCTTGACGACTTGGTTGATGTAGCCCGCGAGTCCAGGAGC
>JAFANK010000103.1 GCA_019232725.1 Vulcanimicrobiota bacterium
CGCAGCGCGACAAGACCTATGCACAGTATTATCGCGCTCGGCCGGACGGCACCGGCGTTGTGGATGAAACGCTTTCGGTCCAACATTTTGCCGACGTCATCGATGCATCGATCCAACAGCAGCTGCTGGAGCGTAACTGTATCTTCATCCCTAATCGTTCGTTTGAGGTCTATGCACGCGAGCGGCATAGTTACGATGAGATCGAACGGGGCATGCTCGTGCCCATGTTCGGTTCGCGGCGGCTATTGCGTGCCGAAGAGCGAGATGAGGCGCGCAACCAGTACGCGCTCCTCGACGCAGCGCAGATCCGCTATCCACGCAGGCTCCAAGGGCCGGACGCGATTGACGGCTTGACCCTTGTGAAAGCCCAGCACGCCAAGGTACGCTTCGAGCGCGCGTTCTTCTTAGCGTCGAACCCAGAGCAATATCGCAAGCGTGCTGCGCACTATCTTGCATCGGGCGTCGTCACCCAAGAAGGGCTCGACAAAGCCGTCTTCGAGGAATACGTTTTGGGCCCGACGATCAATCTCAATTTCTTCTGGTCGCCGATCGCAAACGAGCTCGAACTTTTGGGCACGGACACGCGGCGGCAGACGAATATCGACGGCATCCGTTCGCTACTCGCAGTCGACCAAGCACCGCTTGGTGCGGCTTTCACCGCTTCGATGGAAGAGGCCGGCCACATCGCCGCGACGCTGACGGAATCCATGCTGGAACAAGCTTTCGATCTGGGCCAGCGTTTCGTCGCGGCGGCGCGCACGCATGCCCCGCCCGGCATTATCGGGCCGTTCGCGCTGCAGTGCGTGATAGCCCCGGGTCCGCCCAAGTCATTTGTCGTGTACGACGTCTCGCTGCGCATTCCGGGTTCGCCCGGCACGAAGTACACGCCGTACTCGGCCTATCGCTGGGGTAACGAAATGTCGGTCGGCGAGCGCATCGCCAAAGAAGTGGTGTTGGCCCGTGACAGCAGGCGCCTGGGAGAGATCTGCACGTGAAAAGTCCAGCGCCGGAAATGGTCGCAATCATCGATTTCGGGGCGCAATACGCACAGCTCATCGCTAGGCGCGTACGCGAAGAACGGGTCTATTGCGAGATCTTCGCCTACGACGCTCCATGGGCGGAGATCGCCGCATGCGAGCCGTCGGCGTTCATCCTCACGGGCGGTCCCGAGAGCGTCCTCGTGCCCGGCGCGCCGCATCTCGACCCACACATCCTCGCGGCGGGAAAACCCATTCTCGGCCTCTGCTACGGCATGCAAGAGCTTGCACATGCTGCCGGCGGCACTGTCGTGCCTGGCACGATCCGTGAGTACGGGCGAGCTGAACTTACGGTTGACGCAGCGCAGTCGGCGTTGTTCTTAGATGTGCCGGGCCATTCGCAGGTCTGGATGAGCCACGGCGATACGGTGACCACGCTGCCGCCTGGGTTCATCAAGCTCGCCCACACATCGACCTGCGAGGTTGCTGCGCTCGGCAATCCTGAAACCAAGCAATACGGCGTGCAATTCCATCCCGAGGTTCGCCACACCGAACACGGGCGTACGATTCTGCGCAACTTCTTGCGCCAAGTCGCGGGCTTGCACCGCGAGTGGGAGATGTCATCGTTTGTCGACCGGGCGATCGATGAAATCGCCACCGCGCTCGGGGGCGCCAACGCCATCTGCGCGCTGTCGGGAGGCGTCGACAGCGCTGTCGCCGCGACGCTGGTCGCGCGCGCCATCGGTGACCGGCTCACCTGCATCTTCGTCGACCACGGACTGCTCCGCGAGCGCGAAGCCGAACAGGTCGTGGCCGCTTTCCGCGACGTCTTGCACTTGAACGTCATCGTCGTGGACGCGCGGCGCAGGTTCTTGGACGCGCTCGCCGGCGTCGAAGACCCAGAGCACAAGCGCAAGGTCATCGGGCGAAACTTCATCGAGGTCTTCGAAGAGCACGCGCAGGCGCTCGCCGGCGTCGAGTTCCTCGTGCAGGGCACGCTCTATCCCGATGTGATCGAGAGCAAAACGCCTCACAGCAAAGCTGGCGCGAAGATCAAGACCCATCACAACGTGGGCGGGTTGCCTGAGGAGATGCACCTCAAGCTGATCGAGCCGCTGCGTTTGTTGTTCAAAGACGAAGTGCGCCGGTTAGGCCTGGAGCTAGGCCTGCCGCCACACATCGTCAATCGTCAGCCGTTCCCGGGTCCGGGGCTTGCCGTCCGCGTGCTCGGCGCAATCGACGAGGAACGCTTGCGGATCGTCCGCCGCGCCGATGCGATCGCTCGCGAAGAGATCGAACGTGCCGGACAGGATTACCCATGGCAGTACTTTGCCGTCCTCACGCCACTGCGCAGTGTCGGCGTCATGGGCGATTTCCGGACCTACGGCAACATGGTCGCAATTCGAGCGGTGACGAGCGACGACGGCATGACTGCCGACTGGGCCCGGCTGCCCTACGACACGCTTCAAAGAATCTCCACGCGTATCGTCAATGAGATCCCAGAAGTCAATCGCGTGGTGTACGATGTGACAAGCAAGCCGCCCGCGACCATCGAGTGGGAGTAATCAAAGGGCGGCACATGAAGTGCCGCCCCCACATTTCTCAGCCGTCCCCACATTTCTCAGTCGTCCCCGCATTTCTAGGTCATTTGAGCGGAATCTGACGCGGCTCGGTCGATCGCGATCCAACGATCCTCCGGCGCAATACGCGGCAGACGTTTCGGATACCGCGTCTCTGCTCTCTGTTTCCACTGTAGCGCGAGGCAGGCGAGCATCTCAAAGTTCTCAAGGAAAACAATGCCATCGACACGTCGCATGACGACGATCGCTGGTGCAAGCCGGTTCCAGTTGTCGATGAAGACGCTGCTCCACAGGTCGAAGACGATTCGCTCGTCGAGGATCCCATGCTTGACGTACGTGCCGAACGTCTCAAAGAGGCGAAACAGGTAGATGACGGGTTGGAGCCACTCCGGCAACAGGTCGGCTTCCAAGTCGCGACGGACCGAGGGCTCATCCATGCGCCGCAAGAGCTCGACCGACGTCAGCACGCCGGCTCGATACTGCGGAGAATCCAGCGCCTCGCGAAATTCGTCGAGCGCGGCGACCTGGTTGCTTCCGCGGATGTGATGCAATTGGATGACCGCGACGACCGCCGTGACCGCGAGAACCACAAACGTGGCGATACTAGCAGCGGCACTCCAAAATTCCAACGACATGATCCGTCCCTTCAATACGCCAGTGGGTTTTTGTCACAGGGTACTTCCCAGCGCGCCCAAAACTGACCCGCTGTGAACGTTTTGATCGTTGGTTCGGGAGCGCGCGAGCATGCACTGGCATGGAAGTTACGCGCATCGCCGCATGTCGACACGATCTATGCAGCTCCGGGCAACGCCGGCACGGCGCTCGCCGGCACGAATTGGCCACAGCATGCGGCGACCGCAGGGTTGGAGCTTGCACGCGCCGCGAAAGATGCTCGCGTCGAGCTTGCCGTGATTGGCCCTGAAGCAGCGTTGGCGGCAGGCGTATCTGACGCGTTGCGCGCGAACGGTATCGCGGTCTTCGGCCCGAGCCGGGCCGCTGCACGCCTTGAATCGAGCAAAGCCTTCGCCAAGCAGTTCATGGAACGGTACGGCATTCCGACTGCCCGCCATCGCGTCGTGCACGATCGCAAAGCAGCAGAACGTGCCCTTGAGCACTTCGGCGACGGCGTCGTGCTCAAAGCCGACGGTCTTGCCGCCGGCAAAGGCGTCGTCGTATGCGCCGACGTGAACGAGGCGCGAGACGTGTTGGAGCAGTGGTACGATGAACGCAAACTCCCGGGAGGCGGCACGAGCATCGTCATGGAGGAGCGTCTGAGCGGGCAGGAGGCTTCGGTGATGGCGATCGTCGACGGTGCAAAAGCCTTTGCACTGGCGGCGGCGTGCGATTACAAACGAGCTGGCGACGGCGATACTGGCCCCAATACCGGTGGGAT
>JAFANK010000162.1 GCA_019232725.1 Vulcanimicrobiota bacterium
GCGCATCGATCGTGTCCGCCGCCACCTGCGGGCCAAGTCGGCCCAGCGTCTTGACGCTCGCGCGCGGCGCAAGGACACCGGAGGAGCCCAACGCGCGCGGTCATAAGCTCTCGGCACCCCTCATGAAACGCAGCGTGACCTCGTCGACGGTCGCCGTGATGCTGGCGATGCTCCTCAGCATGGTCCTTGGATTTGCGCGCGAGGTCGTCAATGCGAAGTATTTCGGCGAACGCTGGGAGCTTGATGCATTCCTGGTCGCAGCTATCTTGCCCACGCTCGTGTTCGGCGTGTTCAACGGGGCACTCGTCAGCGCGCTCGTGCCGATCTTCAGCGGCTACTTCGCCGAAGGAAAAGATGAAGAGGCATGGCGCTTGTCGAGCACGATCATCAACGCGCTCATGCTCGTGCTCTCGGGCCTTGCGCTCGCGGCCTGGATCGCGGCGCCGCAACTCGTCCGCATCGTCGCCAAAGGGTTCCCGGTTCCCGAAGCCGGCGTCACGACCATCATGACCCGTATCCTCATGCCGACGATCGTCGCGACGTCGATCGCAGGTGTCGTGCAGGCTCTCCTCAATGCGCAGCAGCGGTTTCGCGCCGCCGCGCTCCAAGGCGCCGCCCTGAACGTCGTGACCATCGTCAGCGTGCTGGTGCTCTCCAAGAGCTACGGCATCTACGCATTGGTGTACGGTACGGCGGCCGGACTTTTCGCGCAGCTGCTGATCCAGCTACCGAGCTATCTGCAGCGCTGCCGCTACCGCGCAGTGCTCGATGTGCGGCATCCCGGATTGCGCTCGCTCGCGGTTATCCTGGGACCGATCATCGTCGGGTCGGCAGTCGGCCAAGTGAATCTGCTTTTCGACAAGTACTTCGCTTCGACGCTGCAGCCCGGCAACATCGCCGCGATGCAATATGCCACCAAAGTGGTGGGGTTTCCGCAACAGCTTTTCGCCGTCGCCATCGCAACGGTGATCTTTCCCATCCTGTCGGCCCAATTCGCAAAGAGCGAACTCGCAGCGTTGCGCACCACCGCGTTCACCGGCCTGCGCCTGACCGCCCTCATCACGATACCGGCGGCGTTCGGCCTCATCGCGTTGGCGCGCCCGATCATCAGCGTGCTGTTCGAGCGCGGTGAGTTCACGCCCGGCGACGTCGTGCGTACGGCTGGCGCCATGCAGTTCTATGCAGTGGGGTTATTGGGCATTGCGGCGAGCATCGTTTTGACGCGCTGCTTTTTCGCGATGCACGATTCCAAGACGCCGGTCTTCATCGCGACCATGGTGATGGTGTTGAACGTCGTCGCATCCGCGGCGACCGTCAGGCGGTTCGGCATCAACGGCCTGGCGGCGTCCAATTCCTTGGCGTCGCTGGTCGAAGCCGCAGTGCTCGCAGTGCTGTTCGCTGCGCGCGTTGACGGTTTCCAAGAGATGCGCGGCAGCGGTTCATTCGCAGCCACCATGGTGGCGTCGGCCGCTATGGGCATCGCTGCATCGGCGGTATCGACGGCGTTGTGGCATGTGCCTGCGCCGTTTTGGCAGCACGCCGGGATCTTGCTCGTGTCCATAATCGCGGGCGCGGTCGTCTTCGTCGGCTTGGGCGCAGCGTTGCGGATCCGCGAACTCAGCGAGCTCTGGCTGCTCGTCACCGCGCATGCGACCAAGCGTGCCGGGTCACCCGCCCACCTCTGACGAGGGCAACGTGTCGGATCTGCGCCTGCGGCTCACGCTCACGAAGAACTACTTGGCGAAGGCGAACAAGCTGCGGCCGACGGTTGCCATCGTGCTCGGTTCGGGCCTGGGTGCGGTTGTCGACATGGTCGACATCAAGACGGCGATAGCGTATAAGGACATCCCCAACTTCCCCGCGACCACGGTTGATGGCCACAAAGGCCGGATGATCTTCGGCCGTGTCGGGGCGACACCGGTCGTCGTCTTCGATGGACGCCTTCATTACTATGAAGGCCTGAGCATGGAGCAGGTCGCCTATCCCGCTTACGTGGCGCAGGACATCGGCGCGCGCTTTTTCATCGCCACCAATGCTGCCGGTGGCATCGCAGACGGCTATCGACCCGGCGATCTCATGCTGCTGCGCGATCATCTCAATCTGCTGGGAGACAACCCGCTGCGCGGTGCGCAGGGCCCCGGGCAAGGCCAACGCTTTCCGGCGATCGTCGATGCGTACGACGCCACGCTGATCGATCTCGCGTTGCGCGAGGCGCAGGCAGCGGGCATCCGCATGCACCTCGGCGTGTACGCAGCGATGACGGGCCCGTCGTACGAGACTGATGCCGAGCTGCGGATGCTCTATCGGCTTGGCGCCGATGCGGTTGGGATGTCCACCGTGCCGGAAGTCATCGCCGCACGGCAAGGGGGGATGCGCGTGCTGGCGCTTTCGGTGATCGCCAATGACGCGATGCCGCGCCGCCGGCGGCGCGTGGCTGCGGCCGATCATGTCGCGGTGCTTGCCGAAGTGTCTCGCGCCGGCACAAGCGTGCGCCGCGTGCTTGAGGGCGTGATCGCCGCAATCTCTGCGTGACCATCGAGCGCACAGCCGTGACCGATGCGATCGAGCGCAAGCGCAGCGGGCACGTCAATACGCGACAAGAGCTCGAGGGTCTCGTGCAAGCGTACCTGGACGGCGTCGTCAGCGATGCGGAGTTCACACGCTGGCTGCACGCGGTCATGGAACACGGGTTGACGACGGACGAAACTGCGTTTCTCACGCAGGCGATGGCGGCATCCGGTGCACAGCTGCATTGGCACGACACCCCTGGCGTCGTCGTCGACAAGCATTCGACGGGCGGCGTCGGTGACGCGGTGAGCCTGATCGCAGTGCCCCTTGCTGCCGCGTGCGGCGTGAAGGTCGCCAAGCTCTCGGGCCGAGCGCTCGGCCACACCGGCGGCACTCTCGACAAACTTGAACACATACCCGGTTTGAGCACAGACTTGACCATGGCTGGCTTCAAAACGCAAGTGGCCGAGGTTGGGTGTGCTATCGCACAAGCCACAGCCGAACTTGCCCCCGCCGACAAGAAGATCTACCATTTGCGTCACCGCACCGGCACGATCGACAGTGTCGGACTGATCACGGCCTCCGTGCTGAGCAAGAAGATCGCAGGTGGCGCGCCGCATATCGTCATCGACGTGAAATGCGGGCACTGTGCGTTCATGCGTGATGAAGCGCGCGCGCTCGCGCTTGCGCATAGCATCGCTGACGTCGGCCGGCGTCTGGGCCGCTTCGTCACCGTGCTGGTCACCGACATGGAAGAACCGCTGGCCCGGTCGATCGGCAACGCCTTGGAATTGCATGATGCCCTGGACGTGCTCGCGGGGCGCGACAGATCGAGCAGGCTTCGAGGGGTCGCGCTGGCGGTCGCCGAGGCGATGTTGTCGGTGCATGTCGGCGACGAGCGCGAAGGTGCCGCAGATCGCATGCAGCGCTTGGAAGCGGCGCTTGCGGATGGCACGGCGCTGCGCCGGTTCGCCGCGATGGTCTCTGCACACGGTGGCGACCTCAAAGCCGTCGCGACTGTCGGCTCGCCGGCGGCGACGGTCGAGGCGTCAACGAGTGGGTTTGTGGCGTGGATCGATGGTCGTGTGCTTGGAGAAGCCGTGGTGAAGGGCGAGGCTAAACGCCCGGGGGAGATCATCGGCATCAGGCTGCGCAAGCGTATCGGCGATCACGTCAACCCAGGTGAGCCGCTCGCCGACATCTATGGCGACGCGATGCTTGCGGAGCTCGTCCGCGGCGCTGTCACCATCCAACCGACGGCGCCAAAACTGCGACCTGCCGTGCTGCACCGGATCCACGCCCGCCCAGACCAGCACGAGCAAGTGCCTCAAGCACATAAACCGGATCGGTGACGGAGGGAGCGGCGCGTTCGTGCAATGACTTCGCCTATGCAGATCGCCATCATCGGGGCGAGCGGACAGATCGGCAGCGAGGTCGCTCGTGCGGCGGGCGCTGCCGGCGCGGATGTGCTTGCAGTGAATCACGCGGCGTGCGACGTCACAGATGTGACAAGCGTCGAACGAGCGCTGGCGCCATTGCGTGCGGGTGATGCGGTCGTCAATACCGCGGCGTTCCATCGCACCGATGCGTGTGAAGAAGCCGTCGATCAAGCCCTTTCGGTGAACGCCCTCGGCGCATTCAACGTCGCTGCAGCCGCCCGAAGCCGCGGTGCTACGGTGGTCTATCTCAGCACCGACTTCGTGTTTGACGGCGCCAAACGGACGCCGTATGTCGAAAACGATCCACCGTCACCGATCAACGTGTACGGTGCGAGCAAGGCCGCGGGAGAAGCGCTGACGCGCGCTGCCAATCCCGCGTCGTACGTTGTCCGCGTCTCTGCGGTGTTCGGACCGGCCGGCTCGAGCGGCAAGGGCGGTAACTTCGTGGAGGCGATGGTCGCAAAGGCGCGTGCGGGCGAAGCGCCGGAAGTCGTTGAGGACATCGTCATGGCGCCCACGTCGGCGATCGACGCGGCCGCGTTACTGGTCGAGCTCGTGCGCCGCTCAGCTCCGTTTGGTGTTTACCACCTTGCCAATGCAGGTGCGTGCAGCTGGCTTGAATTCACGAGCACCATTTGTACCTTGATCGGCGCCGGCGTCCGTCCTCGCGCTCTGAAGGCATCGCAGGTGAACGGCAAAGCCCGCCGTCCGCTCTACTCAGTGTTGGCAAGTGATCGCTTGTCAGCGTTGGGCTTACAGACACGGAACTGGAGCGCCGCGCTTGCAGAATACCTGACGCTCAAAGGATATCGCACGGCGCCATAAAGCGTCGAGGTTTTCTCTGTCGTTACGCGGTTGCGTTGACCGTGCTGCGCGTGTCGCGCTGCGCTGACCACACGGACGCAAAGCCTGCGTTGGACTGTTCCGCTTCTTCGAGCAGCGTCATCCAGGCGATGTTGTAATAGCGTGGATGCGCAAGCTCCGTCGGGTTGTCGCTATGAAGATGCTGCAAGATGCCTTCAATGGACTCAAGCACGGTGATGCGCGGCGTGAACCCGACGCGGTCCGTCAGCTTGCGGTTCGTGCAGCGGTAATCGCGCTGGATCGGCGGCATGGGCGCATCCTCGAGCTGCACGGGATGATTGCGCAGATTGAGCGAGCCCGCGACGAGCATGGCGAGCTGGCGGATCTGGAAGTTCTCGTGGACGACGTTGAAAATCTCGCCTGATACGGTTTCTGGTGGCGATTCGATGCACCGCAGGTGCGCTTCGGCGACGTCGTAAATGTCGACAAGCGGGCGCCACATCCAGCCGCCGCCATGCAAAAACAGCTTGCCACGGAGCAGCGCGTCCTTGATGAAGGTATTAACGACGAGATCGAGGCGCATGCGCGGGCTGAATCCATAGACGGTGCCCTGGCGCAAGATCACGGGCGAAAAGCGTGGGCCGGCTGCTTCGAGCAGCGAGCGTTCGGCTGCGAATTTCGACTCAGAGTACGCTCCGCGCGGCGCCACCTCTGTCTGCTCGTCGAATATGCCTTCCCCAAGACCGTCGTAGACCGAGGCGCTCGAGCCGAACGTGAACCGGCGGATGCCGCGGGCCGCACACTGGCGCGCCAGTGCCGCGGTCGCCGTCGCGTTCATCTCCCAATTGGCCTCACGGTTGTATTCTGCTGTTGGGTCATTGGAGAGGCCAGCGAGGTGCACGACCCCATCGATGCCGTCCAACATGCTGTCCTCGATCGAACGCACGTCGGCATGCACAAGCTCGATACGGTCGAGCAGCCCGGCAAGCGGTCCGCGACCCCAATACAAGCGGTCGAGCACACGCACCGCGTGACCGGCTTGGAGGAAACGCTCGCACAAGATTCTGCCG
>JAFANK010000166.1 GCA_019232725.1 Vulcanimicrobiota bacterium
GCCAAAGGCGAGATGCCGTGCGCGAAGCGCTTTGCGAACACCGTTGCGAACGCCGGGCCGATGACCGCGAGCAGCAGCGCGGCGACGACCAAGGGCGGCGCGTGGCCTGCATGGATCACTTCCGACCAGTAGATGACGACTACGCCGATAAATCCAACGGCCAACCCCGCGACGTTGACGAGCGACAGATGCTCCATGCGGAAGATCAGCGCCGCGTTCACCGCCGTGAAGATCGGGAGCGTTGCGAATAAGACCGCCGCAAGACCGCTCGGCACGGTTTGTTCGGCCCAATAGATGAGCGCGTACTGAAAGCAGAAGAGGATCGTTCCCTGGAGGAGCACGTGAATGGCATATAATCGCGACCGAGGCCAAACTTCGCGGCGCAGCAAGCCGATGGTGACGAGAATAATGCCGGAAGCAGTCATGCGCAGCGCAGCAGCGGTAAGTGGCGGAACGCCTTGCAGCCCGAGGCGGATAGCAAGCCACGTGCTGCCCCAGATCCACGAGACCAGCACGAAGAGCAAGACGGTCTGTAAGCGGACGTTCATGCAGTCTCGCGCACGAGCGTCAGGATCTGTTCGTGCAGCAGGCCGTTAGTGGCGATCGCATCGCCGCCGTCGATCGTGCGACGCCCGCGCCAGTCGGTGAACGCGCCGCCGGCTTCCTCGATGATGGGAAGCAAGGCAGCGCAGTCCCAGATGCTCATGACGTGATCGAGCGCCACCTCGGCACGACCGCTTGCCACAAGCAGGTAGGCATAGCAGTCTCCCCAGCCGCGTCGAGCGCCGGCGTGAGCCGCGATGGCTTGGGTCGCGCGCGCTTTGTCGCGCGTGCGTGCGCCGAGAAAATCGCCGCAGAGCACGAGCGCGTCGCTCAGCGCGGCGACCGATGACACCTTTGCCCGAACGCCGTCGAGCGATGCGCCCAGGGTCGTCGCGGCCGAGATCGTCTCGCCGAGCGCAGGCATGTGGATGACGCCGATGGCCGGATCGCCATCGATCTCGACGCCGATGAGCGTGCCGAAAAGCGGTACACCGTGCGCATATGAGAACGTGCCGTCGATCGGATCGATGATCCAGCGACGGCCCGAACGCCCCGTCGTCGCGCCATACTCTTCACCCAGCACCGCGTCGTCCGGGTATCGCTCGGCGATGCGCTGGCGCAATCGTTGCTCGGCCTCGCGGTCCGCGATCGTGACGATCGATCCGTCGCGCTTACGTTCGCGCGCGATATCCGCGCCGGCGTGCGAAAGCGCGATCGACCCTGCCTCTTTTGCAAGGCGCTCGGCGAATTCGCGCAGCTCTTCGAGGATATTGGGGTCGTGCATCGTGCACGACCTGAGTCCGCGATGCGGCCACGCCGGACCTTTGGCGCGGCAGACCCGCGAGGCTGAGATGACAGCCTGGTGTCAGTGCACCCAGTTGGCCGGCGGCAGCGCGAAGAGCAATTGCGCGTTGAGCTGCGTCTGCGCTCCGGGGCGGTTGATCGGCCGGATATACTCGAGGAGCAACCGCGAGCGAACCGTCGGGGCAAAGGCGCCATAGAAGTCCCAGTCGCGCGTGGCGAACGGGTTGGCTGTAGCGTCATAGCGTACGCCGAGGTAGGCATGCGGCGTCGGGTAGTACTTTGCCGTGACAAATCCGCCGCTCGATGCCGTGCCGGTACCCAGGCCATCAGCGTTTGTGTCAAAACCCCACAGCTGCTGGCCATCGATGGAGAAGTGGCGATTCGACCAGCCGGCTTGGATCCCGTCACGGTAGTAGCGATCACTGAACGACTCGCCGCTCAGATCTGAGTGGAAGTTGCGCGTCCCCGCCAAACGCAGCGCGCCGAACGAGATGTTGTCCGCCAATGTGTACGTCGCCGAGGCGAAGATCTCGGGGAACGCGATCAGCTGCGTGACATTGCTGGGCGGGGTTGGCGCGCCATACGCTGCCCCGAGATATTCGGCGAAGTTCAACGAGACCTCGGCGTTGAGCCGTCCGTTGTCTTGCCCGAACATCGCGCCCCAGCGAGGGGTCGTGAAGTTGGCGGAGTTCTGGCCAACCGTGTACGTATACGCAGGCATCGACGTGAATGTGTCCAGCCGTTGCGTGGCATTCTGGATGAGCGGCAGATTATATTCGCCGACTCGCTCGAACACGCCAGATCCCGCAGCCACGTGCTGCAGCCAGCCATAATAGAGGCTTCCAGACGCGCCTTGGCTGCCGAAGAAATAGCGTGCGTAGTACGAGAACGATCGATCGGAACCGAAGTTCGCGGTCGAGATGAGGATCGCAAGCGCGTTAAAACGCCGGGTTTGCGCAGGCGGCAGATCCTTCATGTACCCTTCTTGGAAACGCAAGACGAGGGGAAATTCCTTGTGCCGAGGCACGGACGGCAGCACGAACCCGGCACGGCGAAACGCATTGCCGAAGGCATTCAGTTCAGGCACCGCCGTGTGGCAAGCCGAACACGAAAAGCCATAACGCTCGGCAAAGATCGGCGTCGCATTCGATGGCTGTGCAAAAGCGAGCAGCACGCCGCTTGCGACCAGCACCACGAGCGTCGACCGGAGCACGGTGGCCATGCGCAAGTTACTGGACAATGATCACTCCTCGCATGCCTTCCGGATAATGGTAAAAGCAACCGTACAGGAACGTTCCGGTTGCGGATGTCGTGAAGCTCGTCGAAAATGCGCCGCCGGTGAGCAGCCCGGTTGACCATCCGGCCTGCGCGATACCCTTGCCGCTTTGCGTGAGCGCGCTAAAGCCGATCGGGCTCTTCGCCGGAAATACCGCGCCCGCGACGCTCGTCGCCGTATGGTTGAAACCGTCTTGGTTATGGAACTGGATGATGGTGCCGCGCGCCACGACTGCCAGCGCCGGGCTGAAGTGGCCGACCATGCCGAACTGCGTCGACATGCTCGGATAATTGAGCAAGCTTGTTTCGATCGTCAGCGCCGATGCGAGCTGCGAACTGCTGGTCGGCGCTGCCGGTGCCCCCGGCGTGCACCCTGCGCACAGCGCAACGATGACTGCCGCCCTCACAAATCCTTTCATGCCCATGCACGCCACTGTAGCCCGCCGTGCTGAAAGGCGAATGAAAGACAGGCTGCAAATTCCGTGCGCTC
Organism: Vulcanimicrobiota bacterium; assembly: GCA_019232725.1. GTDB lineage: Bacteria > Vulcanimicrobiota > Vulcanimicrobiia > Eremiobacterales > Eremiobacteraceae > JAFANK01. The sequence goes on from JAFANK010000166.1 coordinate 3,113, forward strand.
CATGACCAAAGAGCGTTACCCCTTCACCCCGGACGCGGCCAAAAACGCATTGCTCGCGCGCAGCGGCACGGCCCTTTTGATCGGCATGTGTCTTGACCAGCAAGTGCGTACCGAAAAAGCGATGAGTGGACCATACGAACTCCAAGAACGCATCGGCCACCTTGACGCGCGCAAGATCGCGAACATGCCGCTGGCCCGCTTGCAGGCAGTATTCCGGCAACCACCAGCCTTGCATCGCTTTCCCGGCATGATGGCTAAGCGCGTTCGTGCGCTCTGCGCGATCGTCGCACGCGAATATGGGGGCGATGGCGCACGGGTATGGACACGCGCAAAAGATGCGACAGAGGTTTACGAGCGTCTGCGCGCGCTGCCCGGTTTTGGTGACGGCAAGGCAAAGGCCGGCGTCCACATCTTAGCCTTGTATGGAAAGCACAAGCTCGCGGGCTGGCGCCGCTACGCAGTTCCCGATGCGCTGCCGTGGGAATTCCGCGATGGGAAGAAGATCGACCGCTAGGCCTGTAGTTGCTCGGTTCGTGCGAGCAGCTCGCGCAGTGCAGCGCTGACCAACGCCGGCTGCTCGACGCTTGGAAGGTGTCCGGCTGCACCGATCCCGATAAATCGCGCACCAGTGATCGCGGCCGCCATAGACTGTGCGTCCGCACCCGAGATCATCGGGTCGTCAAGCCCGTGCACCACGATGCACGGCACGGAGATCGCCGCAAGCAGCGCTGAGGCATCCGGACGCTGCGCCATGGCGCGCTGTGCGGCGCTCACGCCCTGCGGGGTCGCCTGCTCGATCATCGCGCGCACGCCTGCGACGGCCGCCAGATTGTGCGCGAACGTTGCCGGCGAGAGCGCGCCCGGCGGCCACTCATCCACTAAGAACGCGCAGCCCTCACGCTCGGCGCGCTCTGCAAGCGCGAGCCGCTTGGCACGGGCCGGCTCGGTATCGGCCGTCGCCTTGGTGTTGATGAGTGCAAGCGCGCGCACGAACTGAGGAGCCACACGCAGCATCGCAAATGCCAGGTATCCACCCATGGAGCAGCCGGCTACGACCGCCCGATCGATGCCGCGCTCGCGCGATCCTTCATATATCTGTAGGGCCAAGGCGTCGAGCGTCGAGGGCATGGCCGCCTCGCTGGAAGCCCCGAAACCGGGGAGGTCGGGGGCCAAGGCGTTGGCTTCGTCACACAAGGCGTCGAGCTGGGAGGACCACATGGCCGACGTCACGGGAAACGCGTGCAGCAAGAGCAGTGCCGGTCCGTTCCCCGTCGTGCGAAATATGATCTGCGTCACGGCCGACCGGTACGGATGGACCGACCTGACGATCGGTTTTCTTTGATTAGTCGATGCGTCGAAATGTTACACCACCGCAACTGCATGGCTCGATTTCGAACGACAATGCGTACTCGACGGTCTGTTTGCCGCAGTGCAAACAACGATACGTACCAGGTCCGGCGAGCTGGCCGACGGTGAAGGTCGTCTCATCCATGCGGTCCAGTTTCCCACCAGCGACACAAAACCACTGCATGGGTAGTCGTATGACCATGCAAGACTCAATCGAAGCATTTTTGGAAAAGCTGCTGAGCGGGCCGTCCGAGCCGGATGCCGATGCATGGAACCGTTTCGGCGAACATGCAGAACACGGGATCCGCTGCCCGCTGTTCAAGACGGACAAGATGTGCCAGGCATGCTGCGAGCACTTCACCCGCGACCTCTTCGATGGCGCGCGCATCGAGTCGGCGTTCGACGATGCCTACACGCGCTTTCGGCTGACCGCACGCCGCGAAGTGAGCCGCCCGGTGTTCCGCCATCTCGCATCCTACGCGTGCCGCCGCTGCCCGAACAATCCGCTGCGCGACGCGTCACCATCCGAAGTTGAGGCGGACACCGACTAACGCACCGACACAGGAATGATGAAGAAGGCGGCACGCAAGCCGCCTTCTTCATTATGTCGTCGCTTCGAATGAGGGTTATGGCGCATCGCTTTCGGGCTTGTATGTCCCAAATGTCCATGGGTAGCCCTCGAGATCGAACGCGCGGAAGTCGTGCGAACCGTACTCCGTGTCGTATGGAGCCTGCGCGATCGTCGCGCCGGCTGCCGCCGCACGTGCGTGGAGTTCGTCGACCGCAGCAGCATCGGGCAGCACTACATACAGACCGCCTGTGACTGCATGCACTTCCTTGGGTGAGCGCACGGGGTAATCGTCGTTGCGGGAAGTCCCGATCATAATGAGATTGCCGGCGACCCGCAGCTGCGCGTGAGCAACGCTCCCGTCATCGGCGTCATACACCACAGTCGGCGTCACGCCGAACGCGCGCTCCAGCCAGCTGATCGCCGTCACGGGCCACCCTGCTCGATGAGGCTTTTGCGAAAGCAGACCTGACGTTC
>JAFANK010000214.1 GCA_019232725.1 Vulcanimicrobiota bacterium
GTGGGATTGCTATAACCGTCTCGATAGGTCCCTTTCAAGACAAAGCCATGCCGTTCGTATATGCGGCGCGCGCGTTTATTGCGCGCAGTGTGCGAACATGATAAACCCCACCACTTCACCTTCTTGGATCACCATATGGTGCTCGCCATGAGCTGACTGTATCGCCCGCATGACCTGCTCGTGCGAAGGCGCGACCACAAACTCGCGCGCATGCGGGAGATGGTGCATCGCCACGACCACGCCGGCGTCAGCAACGGCCGCGGGTCGAATTGCAAGCATCGGCAAGAGGACCGCCGTGAGGGCCTTTTAGCTAGTTGGCGCCGACGAGCTCGGCGCGCAGCTCTTTGGTCGCGCCCGGCTGCATGACGATGAGCATCGCGTCGCCGGCTTCGACTTTGGTCTCGCCGTCGGGCACGATGACGTCGCCGCCACGTTCGAGCGCCACGATCACGCAATGCTTGGGCAAGCGCAGGTCGGAGAGCCGCTTGGCGTTGGCCGGCGAGGACGCGGGCAGCGAGAGCCGCACGAGCTCCAAGTTGCCGCCGCGGAACTTCATGAGCGGCGCGACGCCTTTGACGTTGACTTCCTGTTGCACGATGCTGAGCACGATCTCGGTGCCCGACACGACTGAGTCGATGCCCAGCTCCTCGAAGATCTGTTTGTTCTTGGGATTGTTCACGCGCGCGATCGTGCGCGGCCGTGCAAATCGTTTCTTGGTGACGAGAGAGATGACCAGGTTGTCCTCGTCATCACCGGTGTCGGCGATGACGACGTCAGCGCGCGAGACACCCGCATCCTGCAGCACCAGCGGATCGCATGCATCGCCCACGCGGGCGATCTCGCAATTGAGGAACTGACACAGACGCGCAGCCTTCTTCTCGTCCTTCTCGATGACGACGACTTCGTGCTTCTCTTCGAGCAAGGCTTTGGCGACGTAGGTGCCGAGCTTGCCACCGCCACAGACGACGATGAACATGCTATACCGCCACCGCCTTGGAATCACCCAGACGGCGACGGAACTCGCCTACGAATTCAGGGCGCACGATTCCCACGACTCGATCGCCGGCTTCGAACACGATCTCGGGACCAGGTATGATGCTGTGATTGGCACGCACGATGAGCGCGATCTGGCCCTTGTCAGCCTGCGTGATGTCGCGGACCATCTTGCCCGCTGCTACGGCGCCCACTGTTTGTTCGACGATCTCTGCATCCGCCTGGTCGAAGAGCAGCGACGAGAACTGGTCTTCCATGAGCGCGCCGCCCATGAGCCGAGCGCCGACCGTCGTCGGACACACGGTCGAGATGCCGAAATCGCGGTACATGGACGATCGCTCCGGATCGTAAATCCGGGCAACCACACGCGGGATCTTGAAGTGCTGCTGGGCGATAAGCGCTGCCATGATATTGCGGTTGTCGCCTTGCGTGACCGCTGCGAAACCATCTGAAGTCTCAGCGCCGGCGCGGCGCAGCACGTCGACATCGATGCCCGTGCCTAACACGAGCTTGCCCGGAAAGTCGCGGCCAACGCGGCGAAACGCCGCAGAGTTCTCGTCAACGACCGTGACGTCGTGCCCGTCGCGAGCGAGACGCTTGGCAAGCGTCGAACCGACGCGGCCACAGCCAACGATCAGGTAGCGCATAGGTTGTAGATTTCTGACTCCGGCGTGTGAAAGCGACATTCGCCTTCGTGGGCGTTACGGATGATTCCCGTCCATAGTGCGCCGTTCAAGGAAGGCGCACAAAACCGGAGAAACGTGCGTAGGTCGGAGCACCGCGGGGTGTAGCTCAGCTTGGTAGAGCGCTCGGTTCGGGACCGAGAGGTTCGCAGGTTCAAATCCTGTCGCCCCGAGATGTTTATTGCGTGATTCCCGCTCCGAGCATGAGCGTGGCTTGCCATATAAGGTCATGTCTCGAGACGAACGGATCCGCTAATGTCGATGTTCACCCGCTTCAGCCCTGCGGCGCGCGCAGTGACGACGCTTGCGGAACAAGAGTGCCGCAACGCCAGTCACTACTATTTGGGCACCGAACATTTACTGCTGGCGATGGCCATCGATCCGCCCGCCGACATCGCGGATGAGTTCGCACGCATGGGATTGGAGCCGTGGCTCGTCAAGCGCGCCTTGCGCGAGGCGATGGGGCCGGGCGGCGACCATCCGTGGGATGGCATTTTGATCACGCCACGCGTGCAGCGGATCGTCGAGGCGGCGCGCGCCGGCACGCCTGATCCAGAACTCGTAAAGCCGATCGACTTGCTGCGCGCCCTCGTCGCTGAAGGCGGCGGTGTCGCTGCCCGTGTGCTCGATCAGCTTGCGGCGCGCCACGCCGCCCGGCAGCCGTAAGGCGCCATGCACGAATTCGAACAGCATGTGACCGCGTGGATCATCGCGGTCATCTCGCACCTCGGATACGCCGGTCTGTACGCCGGCATGCTCGGTCAGGCGGTCGGCGTGCCGCTGCCGTCAGAGATCATGCTCGCCTTTTCAGGCTACTTAGCGTCGACGCATGTCTTGGAGATCGTGCCGGTGATGATCGCCGGAGCAGCCGGTGATGTTTCTGGCGCGATCGTCGCCTATCTGGTCGGCTACTACGGCGGCCGGCCATTTTTGCTTCGATTCGGCCGTCTGTTCTTTGTGCGCGAGCGCGAGCTTGAACGCGCAGACGAGTGGTTCGCTCGCTATGGCACGCGCGCCGTACTCGTCTTGAAGCTCCTGCCGGGCATTCGCGCCTTCGGATCGTTTCCGGCCGGCGTCACCCGCATGCAGCTCGCCCCGTTTTTGACCTACACGATACTCGGATCGGTCATCTGGAGCATCCTCTTCGCCGGCATCGGTTACACGCTCGGACGCAACTGGGATCTCCTCGGCGTCTACGCACGGCCGGCATCGTTTGTCTTATTAGGCCTGGTCGTCATCGCAATCGTGGCATGGGTGTGGGTGCACGTTCGCGAGGAGCGCCACCGCTCCAAAGCGTGAGAGGGGCGCGCGCGCCACGCCCGCAAGACAACGTCATGGACCGTACCCTGCCCGCGCCACTCATCGAGCAGCTCGATCATCTGCCCTCAGAACCGGGCGTGTATCAGATGTTGGACGCGGCGGGCGCAGTGCTTTACGTCGGCAAGGCCATCGACCTGCGCTCCCGCGTGCGCTCATATTTTCAGGCAGGCCGGCCGCACAGCGTACGGACCGATGCCATGGTCGAGCGCGCGGTCGAGGTCCGCACGATCATCGTGCGCAACGAGAGCGAAGCGCTGCTGCTCGAGTGCAATCTCATCAAGCAGCACAAGCCGCCGTTCAACGTCCGGCTCAAGGACGACAAGAAGTATCCCTATCTGAAGGTGACGCTGGGCGAGCCGTTCCCGCGCGTCATCTTCACGCGCAAGCTCGTGCGTGACGGCAGCCGCTATTTCGGCCCGTTCAGCAATGCGGGCGGATTGCGCGACGTCATCGACCTCATCCGCAAAGTCTTCCCGCTGCGCACTTGCAAGTATGACGACATCGGCGTCAACTACCGGCGGCCGTGCTTGCAGTACCATATTCATCGCTGTCTGGCGCCCTGCGCATTTTTGCAGACGCGTGAAAACTACGCGGCCACCGTGCATGATGTCGTGCTTTTCCTCGAAGGCCGCCATCGCGTGCTCGTCGACCGGCTCAACCGTGAGATGGCGTTCGCCTCCGAGCAGTTGGCATTCGAGCATGCGGCACGGTTGCGCGATCGCATCGCCGATCTGGAACGCGTCATGGCGCGCCAAGAGGTCGTCTGG
>JAFANK010000225.1 GCA_019232725.1 Vulcanimicrobiota bacterium
AAGTCCTGGCCCGTCACTTGACTGGCTCTCGATTTGCAAGACATCCAGCGCCAAGCACAAGATCAAACAGTGGTTCCGCAAGAACCGCCGCGAGGAAAACGTCGCCGCTGGACGCGAGACGCTCGAACGCGAACTCGCGCGCAATCAGCTGGTGCAGACCGCAACGCCCCAGGCGCTCACCAAAGCGGCCGGCCGGTTCAATTGCTCCACCCTCGACGACTTGTATGCCGGTATCGGATTCGGTGATATCTCCGTCGCCTCGCTGTTGGGTCGCTTGCGCGAAGAAGACAAGCGCGAGAAGGTCGTGCCGCTGCCGCTGCAGCGGCAGACCGCGCCCACGCGCAAGACAAGAGATCGCCAGGCCTCCGGTGTGCGCGTGCGCGGCACGGACAACGTGCCCATCAGGTTCGCGCGCTGCTGCACGCCGGTCCCCGGTGATGCCATCGTCGGTTTTATCACCCAAGGCAAAGGCGTCTCCATCCACCGGCTGTCATGCCCGAATATCGTTGGTTTAAGCGCCCAGCCGGAGCGGCTCATCGACGTCGGGTGGGATGTGTCCCCGACCGAATCGCATCTCGTTGACGTGGAGATCGAGGCGCTTGACCGGCCTGGCCTTTTGCAAGACATCATGAGCGTGCTCTCCGAACAGAAGACCAATGCCACCTCCGTCACCGCGCGGGTCAAACGCGATCGCACGGCCACCATCGCCTGCAGCCTTGAGATCCGCGATCTCGACCATCTGAGCTCGATTCTCAAGAAAGTCAATAAGGTCCGCGACGTGCGTAGCGCCTATCGTGTGACCAAGCGCGAGGCACGCGCGGGCGGCTAACACCGAGGAATCGAGGGTACATGTTCACGAGCATCCTAACGCCGGTGGACGGCTCACCGCCGTCCGATGCTGCCGTCAAGCTGGCGATCGCCATGGCAAAAGCGTACAAAGCCAAGCTCCTGTTCTTGCACGCCGTGGCGATACCGTTGCCGGTGCACGATGCCGGCGGTTTTGCCCGCGAACAGATCGTGCAAGAAGAGCAGACACGCGGCGACGCGATACTGGGTGAGGCCATGAAGCTTGCGAAGGATGCCGGCGTTGCGGCGCAGACGCAGCTTGTGGGCGGGTCGGTGAGCGAGGCGGTCCTGACAGCTGCCGATGAACATGCTTGCGACGTCATCGTCATGGGAACACACGGGCGCACCGGCATCGCCCGTGCCGTGCTCGGCTCCAAGACGGCGGATGTAATCGCTCGCTCACCGCTGCCGGTGCTCGTCGCGCCCCACCTCAGTTGATCTGACTGCATGCGGGCAGTCGTCCAACGGGTCTCGAGCGCATCCGTCGAGGTCGACGGCAAGGTCTGCGGCGCTATCGACCGAGGTTTTCTGGCATTGGTAGGCGTGGCCAGGGATGATGCCGAGGCGGATGCTCAAGCTATCGCGAGCAAGATCGCCGGCCTGCGGGTGTTCAATGATAAGGCCGGTGCGATGAACCTCGCGCCCAAAGAGGTGGGTGGAGCCGTGCTTGCCGTCTCGCAATTCACTTTGTATGGCGACGCTCGTAAGGGTCGCCGGCCGAGCTTCATCGATGCGGCCGAGGGCAAAGCGGCTAAGGTCTTGTTCGAGCGCGTGGTAGAGCTGATCCGACGGGAAGGACTCGTCGTCGAAACGGGAATTTTTGGAGCGGATATGCACGTATCGCTCGTCAATGAGGGGCCGGTCACCATCTTGCTCGATTCCAGGAAGACGTTTTGAGGCCCACCCTGCGCGTCAGCTTAGATGCGGTCAAACACAACGTCCGGTCGTGGCGCGAACGCTTGGGGGAACGACCGCTGTGGGCGGTCGTCAAATGCGACGGCTACCGCATGGGCATGGTGCCGGTTGCGCGCGCATGTCTGGATGCCGGCGCCGAGCGCCTCTGTGTCGTGGAGATCCGAGAGGCTGAAACCCTCCGTGACGCGGGGGTGCGCGCACCGATCGTGCATGTGGCAGCGACGCCAGAAGAAGACCTCGAGAACGCACTGCGGCACGAGGTGATCGTCTCAGTCGCAGATGTGGGCCGCGCGCAAGCGATTTCGGCGCTGGCTGCGCGGCTCGGCATCATCGCAAAAGTACATATCGCAATCGAAACGGGCACGGGCTGGTGGGGCGTGACGCCCTCCGACGCGCACGCGTTTGCAACGAAGGTCGCACAGCTTCCCAACATCGAGTGGGAGGGCGCTTGGACGCACATCGCGGGTCGCGACTCCATGGACGCACAGCTGCACAAGCTCCACGCAGGCGTCGCAGCGTTGCGCGATCATGGCATCGCCGTGCCGGTGCTGCACATCGGCAGCACGGGCCCGACGGTGTGGAATCTGCGCGAAGGGGCGGCGCGCATCGGCGTGGGTTTGTACGGTGCAAGCATGGGCGATGCAGCACAGGCCGCACGGCTACGGACGGCGCTCGAAGTCCGAGCGCCGGTGTATGCGATTCGGCGCTACAGCGAGCCGATGCCGCTCGGGTATGGCGGCACGTACGTCGCGTCGCCGGGGCAGACAATC
>JAFANK010000228.1 GCA_019232725.1 Vulcanimicrobiota bacterium
TTCGGCTGACCGCACGCCGCGAAGTGAGCCGCCCGGTGTTCCGCCATCTCGCATCCTACGCGTGCCGCCGCTGCCCGAACAATCCGCTGCGCGACGCGTCACCATCCGAAGTTGAGGCGGACAGCGACTAACCCACCGACACAGGAATGATGAAGAAGGCGGCACGCAAGCCGCCTTCTTCATTATGTCGTCGCTTCGAATGAGGGTTATGACGCATTGCTTTCGGGCTTGTATGTCCCAAACGTCCATGGATGGCCCTCGAGATCGAACGCGCGGAAGTCGTGCGAACCGTACTCCGTGTCGTGTGGAGCCTGCGCGATCGTCGCGCCGGCTGCCGCCGCACGCGCGTGGAGTTCGTCGACCGCAGCAGCATCGGGCAGCACCACATACAGGCCGCCTGTGACCGCATGCACTTCTCTGGGTGAGCGCACGGGGTAATCGTCGTCGCGGGAACTCCCGATCATGATGAGATTGCCGGCGACCCGCAGCTGCGCATGAGCAACGCTCCCGTCATCGGCGTCATACACGACAGTCGGCGTCACGCCGAACGCGCGCTCCAGCCAGCCGATCGCTGCTCGCGCGTCCACATAACGCAGGGATGGGAAGACGGTTTGGGTGGCAGCGGTCGCGGTGTGCGGCATGGCAGAACTCCCTATTGACGGGCGTAGGAGCCGGGGACTTTTACACCGTTACGGGCCACCCTGCTCGATGAGGCTTTTGCGAAAGCAGACCTGACGTTCCACTTCCACATATCCCAAGCGGGCGTGAGCGTGCTGGCCTTCCACGTTTTCGAGTATGGAATCTGAGCCCATCTCAGTGCAACCCTGTGCGCGCGCCCACGTTTCGGCAGCATGCACGAGCTTGCGACCCACACCGGTGCGCCGAGCCTGCGGCTGCACGAACCACCCTTCGACATAGCCCACGGGGCTTGTATCGCAACCGTCTGCGTATTCGCGCAGGCTTGCCTCGACGAATCCCTCGATCGTTTGCAAGTCCGATTGGGCGACGAAGACCGCAAAGCGCGAGGGCTGGCCGACGATGCGAGAGCACTCAGTGTCGTTTTCGCCGTCCTGCAAGGCCGGCCACAATGCGGCCCGCATGCGCTTCCATGCCGGTATGTCCCCGGCTGCGAGCGGCCGGACGATCATCCCGCGGAAAGCCTAGAGCGTTGGAGCCGGGGACGCCGTAGACATCTCGGTGACGATCTCGGTGTCGGCTTGTTGCAGATAGCTGATCGCTTGCGTGACGTGATCGGTATGTGCCTGCGGGTATTCCTCGAGCATGCTGATGAGCCGCTCGAGGTGCCGGTGGATGCGTTCCAGATTCGTCGGACCTGCAGCGCCATGGCGATGCAGATTAGGCGGATAGATGCTCGACCCCGGCCGCGGCGACCTGGTGGGCACTGCCGAGAAGCCAGGAAATGGCGTCGCGTTCGGCATCGGGGTTGCCGCCATGGCCGCAGCTGCGACGGCCGTGATGCCGGCGGTCGCGCTTGCGACCGTAGTGAGAAAATGCTTGCGCTCCATGTGAACCGGTTGCTCCTTTGGTCCCCCCGACGCTTTTGGTGTGGGCGCTACGCGAAATTCAAGGTATCAAAGGATGCGCCCAGCACGGGTTCCGGTGCCACGCCCAGCCAGCGCTGCAAGACGGTCGCATACACGGAACGGAAATCGGTGTGCCATTTGAGGTTGCCGAAATCCAAGTCCGTGAGGCTGGGATGATCGCCGTACACGCCGCCGCGCACGGCACCGCCGACAACGAAGATCGGCGCAGCCGTACCGTGGTCCGTGCCACGGTTCGCGTTTTCTTCGACGCGGCGCCCGAACTCCGAGAACGTCATGGTCATAACGTCGCCGTCGAGTCCGTGGGCAGCGAGGTCGTCGTAGAACGCCTTCATGCCGTCGCCGAATTGCTGCAGCAGACGGTCTTGCGTGCCACGTTGGCCCGTGTGCGTGTCGAATGAACCCAAGCTCACGTAGATGACCTTCGTGCCGACGCCGGCCGCGATCACCGCCGCAGCGAGATTCAAGCCCTGTGCGAACGGCGTCGCCGGATATTGCACGGCCGGCTTGTAGCCCGCGACCAGATGCGGCAGCGCGTTCGCGCTGGCATTTGCGTCATGCTCGACTTCCTGGACGAGCGACAAGTATGGGCTCTGGAATGGATAGCTCGTGCCGCTGCCGTTGAGGATCTGGTCCGCGTGGGCTTGCTCGGAACGCGTGCCGCCGAACGTGCCCATGCGAAAACCTTCGACGGTGGGAACGTCGGTCGCGTCGGCCACGAGCATCTTCGGCAAAATGGGTCCGATCGCGAGGCCTTTGAACAGATCGCTCTTGGGCAAGCCCGCGGTGTCGAGGTATCGTCCGGCCCAGCCTGTCTCAATGATGCGCTCGGGCGCCGCCGTCTGCCAGATCTCTGTCGATCGGAAATGCGAAAGGTTAGGATTGGGGTAGTGCACGCCTTGTAATATCGCGACGCGGTGTGCATCGTACAAGGCCTTGAGACCTGCGAGATTGGGATTGAGCCCCAGCTCGCTATCGATGCGCAGGACATCGCCGGCCGGAATATTGATCGTTGGGCGCACGCGATAGTAACTCGGGTCGCCGTAGGGGACAAGCGTGTTGAGCCCGTCATTGCCGCCTTGCAAGTTGACGACCACGAGCGTGCGCACGCCCGCCGAACCCGGCGCCGTGATCGCGCTCGCGGCCCGCGCCGCGCGTCCGAAGATCGAGTCGATGGCCAAAAAGCCCGCGAACGCACCGACGCCTTGCTTGAGGAATTGCCTACGATTAGACATGGGTTTGCACGCCTCTCCTAGTTCACGCGAGCTGGTACGCGGGCAACGCCATCGCAAGGCTCACGCCGCCGCGCACTTTTTCTTCGAAGTTCTCGCCCGACAGGGCGACGCGATTTCCGACGCCGTCCGTGCTGAGGTAATGGAGGATGTCGCTCGTCTGTTGAGCGGTCGCATCGCCCTGCACGACCGTATCCACGATGCGTTCGCCGACCGACACCGGGTCGTTCTGCACGGCTCCCGCCACCCACATCTCCGGGCTTCCAAGATGCGTTGCAGGGGACGTGTAGATCTGCGGGTCCATGCCCGACGGCATGTTCGCATTCATCGCCATCGTGGCGAGATTGGATTGCGCCGCCGGCTTGAACATGACGAGCTGGCGCAAGTACGTGAGCCGCGCGAGATACGTTCCCGTGTTGAGCCACAGGCTGCCGCCGGGCCATCCCGCGACATTGGGCGGTTGCATCGGGATCTGTCCCATGACGGCGAGTGCGCCCAGCGTGCGCGCGCCGACCTCGTTGGCGCCGAGCATCTTCATGGCGCCGATGGCCACTTCGAGCGGGCTCTTGACGAGCGCGCGATACGCGCGCTCTGAATAGAAGACGTTGGAGCGCAAGAGCACGCCCATCGCGCGGCCTGTGTTGTAACCGCTCGCGCGGAACGTGGCGGCAAGCGCGTCGATGAGCTCGGGTTCGGGATCGTCATAGACGAACGCGCGCAAGAATTTGCGCGCCATGAATCGTGCCGTGGCGGGCTGTTGCATGATGATATCGACGACGGCGTCGCCCGTGAAGGGGCCCGTCTGCCCTAAGAACGTCTTGACCCCGTCGTCATGCCAGCGCGGATTGTACGCGTACATGCCGGTCGAGCGGTCGACGGTGTTCCCGGTGAACGCACGCGCCGCTTGGCGGACATCTTCCTCGCTATAGTTGCCGACGCCCATGGTGAACAGCTCCATGAGCTCGCGCGCGTAGTTCTCATTGGGATGCTGCGCGCGGTTGGCGATGCCGTCGAGGTAGTGCAGCATCGCCGGGTCGCGCGAGATCTCGTGCGTGAGCTGCGCATAGTCGCCAAGCGCAAACCGCCGGAACAGCGTGTATTGGTCCACCATCATCTGCGGCGTGATGCCTTTTTGGTTGATGCCGCTCGTGAAGTGGTTGCTCCAGAAGTACACCATCCGCTCTTGCAGCGGGTTCGGCGTGTGCAGGCAGCGGTTCAGCCACCACAGCTGCGTGCGGATGATCGCCGTGCGCCGCTGTTGCGGATCGACGACAGGGCCGGGACCGTAGCTGATGTCCCCATCGGGAGCAGCGGGTAATGCATCCGGCTGCGGATGCATGAGCCGCGCGACGCTGGCCTGCATGCCGGCGTCGGCGACTGCGGCGATTTCAGCTTGCGAACCGCCAAAGCCGGCGCGCCGCAGTAGATGCGCTGCGAGCCGGCGATCCCATGGGCCGCGGTATTCGGCCAGTGCCTGCGATACGTCGAGCGTGCCGGCAGGCCGAAATTCGGCAGGTTGCTGACCTGGTGCGCTCATCGGGCGTCGTTACCGCGCCTTTCTGCTCATAGGGCCCCTTCGCATTGTATCGTCAACAACGTGAGACAGACTTGAAGCGGCTATGAGACTTGCATGAGAAACGCAAAATTGCGCCCAAAGTTCGCAGCATGCCATACGATGCCATCGTGGTGGGTGCGGGCCACAACGGACTCATCGCCGCCGCATACCTGGCCAAGGCCGGCCAGAAGGTCCTCGTGCTCGAACGCAGCGACCAGATTGGCGGCGCGGCAATCAGCGAGCATCCTTGGGCGGGTTGGACGGTCTCAGCCGCGTCCTACGTGGTCAGCCTCCTCCACCCGGACATCGTCCGGGATCTCGATCTCGAAGCGCACGGCTATCACGCGTACCTCAAAGACCCAGCGTCGTTCACCTCGACGCAAGACGGCCAGTCGCTTTTGCTGTGGCGCAATCCGGAAGAGACGCGCAAGGAGATCTCGCGCTTTTGCAGCGCTGACGTGGCCGGTCTTGAGGCGCTCGAACAGACGTTGTGCGGGTATGCCCGCGAGATCTACGATTCGTTCTTCGATGAAGAACCACGCTTTGACAAATTGTCGGCGCAAGCGCAAGCGATGTTCCGCGGTTCAGCGGCCGAGTTCGTGGAGCAATACGTGACGACGCCGATGCTGCAAGCCGCGATCGCAAACGACGGCGTCGTAGGCACCTTTGAGGGACCGCGTAACCCAGGCACGGGGTACGTGCTTGCGCACCACTACGCAGGCCGCGTCATGGGTATACAGGGCGCCTGGGCGTACGTGCGCGGCGGCATGGGGTCGATCTCCAAAGCGGCCGCGGGAGCGGCGCAAGGGTTCGGCGCGGTCATCAAGACGCAATCACCGGTCGGCATGGTCCTCGTCGACGGCGGCTATGCCAAAGGCGTCGTGCTCGATGATGGGACGGAAATCGAGTCGCGCTACGTGCTTTCGGGCGCGGATCCGATCTCGACGTTCCTGACGATGGTGCCCAGCGGCACGCTCGAGCCTGCGTTTGTGGAGCGGGTGCGCAGCTGGCGCTGCGAAGGCCCGTCGATGAAGCTCAACATCGCGCTCGGCGAGCTGCCCAACTTCAGCAGTCGTCCATCGGGTGAATCCGCGCCGCAGCACAACGCGACGATCCACGTCGCTCCCGACGTCGATTATCTGCAACGCGCGTATGAGGATGCGCGCGACGGCCTGCCTTCCAAGGAGCCCATGCTCGAGATGTTCTTGCAGACGCCGAGTGATTTCACGCTTGCGCCGAAGGGCAAGCATCTGCTCTCGGTGTTCGCACAATACTTCCCCTACACGCGCTCGGACGGTGAGTGGACTGACGCACGGCGCGAAGCCGCCGCCGACGCTATCGTGGCAACCATCGGGAAGTACGCACCCAACGTGCCTAACGCCGTGGAAGCACGTCAGATCCTCACGCCGTACGACCTCGAGCGCCGGTTCGGCCTGCCCAAAGGACACATCTTCCACGGCGAGCTCTTGCCGGGGCAGATCTTTGAGGATCGCTTCGACGTACGAACGCCGCTGCGCGGTTTGTATCTGTGCGGCTCGGGAACACATCCCGGTGGGTGCGTCAGCGGCGCTCCGGGTGTGCGCGGCGCGCGTGCTGCGCTCAAAGACGTTGCCGCAGCAGCCGCTCGCTGAAACACACCGCGGTCCTGCGCGGTATAAATGTAGGGTCGGTTTCTTTAGAGCCGACCGTGTGAAAGTGAGATCATGATCGGATTGTTGATTCGGATGAAGACGCTGTGGGCACTGCGCAAGCAGGCGGCACGGGTGGGTCGGCTTTTTGTCGATCAGCGCGTCCCGATGTCGCTCAAAATGCTGACGGGCCTCGGCGCGCTGCTCATCATGTCGCCGGTGGACCTGCTCGGTGATATTCCGGTGCTCGGGATGGTCGATGACACACTGCTGCTGGTTGCGCTCGCGTGGTTATTCGTCCGCCTGTGCCCACCAGCCGTGGTCGCTGAATATACGGCCGCCGCTCAGGCGGGGCGCCTCAAGAATATTACCCCGCGCTGACGTTTTTGCGCTTGAAGAGGAACACGCGCCGGTCCGGCGTCTTGGTCCTGTAGGACTCCACAAAGCGAAAACCGTTCTCGTCCGCGAGGTTGAGGGCAGCCTCGACTTTGGTCGCGCAATGCGTCGAGAGTTCGAGCGCCATGTAGCGGCCGCCGCCTGGCGCTGCGTGGCGGATGCCTGATGTGGCTCGCCGCACGAGACGCCCGATCGCCTCGATGAGCGCAGCGCCGATCGGCTCCCCCGCGATGAACAGCTTGCTGCCGACGGCCTCGACGGGCAGTCGCCCCGTGGATTCATCGATCAACGCGAGATCGCGACGGTTCTTGCTGCGTGCGACAGAAAATTTATGTTCGCGATAGACGACTTCGATAGCCTGACTGCCATCCGGCAGCGCAAGCCGATCGCGCTCGGTGATCTGTGCGCCCGCCGGCAAGCCGGCGTTGAGCGCTGCGAGTTCCTCGGCCAAAAGATTTTGCACGAGTCGCCATGCATCGTCTGCGCGTTCCTGCGGCGAACGCGCTTCGTGGCCGATATCGGCATATTCACGCAGCCGTTCGCGAATATCGTTCCGCGCCTGGACGACTTCGATGTCGCTTCGAAGCTCTTGCAGCAACAGTGAGGACCCTCAAGTGCAAAGGTGAGGGCGAGTGGGTTCTGACGCCCGCTCGAAAATCTCCTACCGGGCGCGAGACAAGGGGACGCGAAGGTGGCCAAGCTTGCCGAAGGCAAAGCATCCGGCAGATGGCAACCCCTATCTCCATCGCGAATATCGCGCGCGTCGCGGCCGGTGCTCTTGCGCTCGTGTGGGCGCTCGTCGCGCTGGGCGAAGCGCTCGCCGCCTTGACTGCGCGCGGCGTTGACGTCTTGCTTGCCGCCGAGATCGCGACTGCTGTTTTGCTCGCCACCGGTGCGCTCATGAGTTTCGGCCGCCGGAGATGGTGGCGCTTTGTGCTGGTGATCGCAGCGGCCGCACTGACCGTCGTGAGGCTCGTGTCGGTGCTCGGCACAGGTGATACGCTGCTCGTCGCCACAAGCGTCGCGATGTTTGTCGCTATCGCAGTAGTTGCCGCGGTGGCAACACCGGGCAATGCAGATGGTGGACGAACGGCAGGCCGCCCGAACCCGCGTCATACAGGGGTCCCGCCGAGTCGCCCACATATATCGTAACGAAAGGTCGCGGCCGAGCGTCGCATGCGCACGATTGGCGATCGCGTGCCTCGCAGAGGCGTTGTGCAGCTCAGACCTCAGCTGCGCAAGGGTCACAGCCGCGGGTACCATCTGGTCTGGAGCCACTTCTAGCAGGCTCGGGGCGCAGCGCGAGGGGCGATCATTGGATGCTTTCATCACTTCTAGCATCCTCGAAAACCGATGAATCGCGGAGGCCGCCCCTTCAACGCAGGCACGCGGATCCCATGCGCCGCAACGAGCACAACGTGTGCCGGCATCACACGTGCGCGCTCGATGTTGTGAACGCGCTGAACGACCGAATGCTTGCGGGGAGGTATCACGCTGTCAAGCCGCAGAAGCGGACCGCTTCGCTTGCAAGAAAGGAACTTGCACGCGAACGCCATCATCTTTTTATTACCGTCATATCTCGAGGTCGGCTGCACGATTGAACACGCGTCTGGATGCGCCCCTTCCGCGCGTCGAGGCGGATCTCGAAAGTAGCGAGCCATCTGCGAGTCTCCTGACCAGGCACGCAGCTCGCATCGCGACCTACCTTCGAGAATCGGCGCTCCCCCCGCGGTCGTTCACCGGGCGCATGACCGGCTACCACATGGGATGGCTGGACCGTGATGGCCAGCCATCACGCTGTTCGCCCGGAAAGTTCGTGCGTCCAGCGCTATGCCTCTGGTCCGCGGAGGCGTGTGGCGGCGACATCGAGACCGCACTGCCGGTCGCCGCGGGCATTGAGCTCATCCACAATTTCACGCTCATTCATGATGACATCCAAGACCAAGACCGTACGCGGCGTAATCGCGACACCGTCTGGGCGCTCTGGGGACCTGCACAGGGGATCAACGCGGGCGACGCGCTCCATGCGCTTGCCTTTCGAACGCTTGCAGGCGGCACTTTGGAGCCGAGCCGGTGTCTTTTGGCTGTCCGGGCCATCGCCGATGCCGTGCTGGTCGTCGTCGAGGGCCAGTCGCTCGATTTGCGGCTGGAAGGCGACCCGCAAACGTCCGTGCGGACGTACCTGCGCATGATCGGCGCCAAGACCGCGGCGCTGCTCGGCGCGAGCATCCAAGCGGGGGCGCTCGTCGCCGGTGCGCCGTCCACCACGGTGGACGCACTGCGCCGAGCCGGATATCTTTTGGGATTGGCGTTTCAGATCCACGACGACTGGTTGGGCACGTGGGGTGATCCCGATGCCACCGGCAAGTCGTCAACCGGTGACCTCGGGCGCTGCAAGCTGACCTATCCCATCGTGGCGGGATACGCGCGTATGCAACCGGCGCAACAGCAACAGCTGCGCGCGCTGTTCCGCGATGGCGCGGGCGATGCGGCCGCCGTACGAGCCCTGTTAGAGACGGCCGGAGGACCGCAACTCACAAAAGACGCTCCCAGTCACTTCGCCCGCAAGGCGGTCGCCTTGGTCAAGGCACTTGGACTCATCCGACGTTCCGCAGACGACTTCACAGAGGTAGCAGATTATGTCACACGCCGATCTCGATAGTCACAGCGTCGCCGAGCTGCAAAACGGCGGCGTGGTGAACGTCCCGTCGCGTAAGGCCGACCACATCCGCATCAACCTGCAAGAGGATGTCTCGGCCAAAGGCGTTGACAGCGGCTTTGATGAGTACCGCTTCACGCACCGCGCGCTGCCGGAGATCGATCTCGACGACGTCGACACCACCACGAGCTTGTTCGGCCGCCTGCTAGCCGCGCCGCTGTTCATCTCGTGCATGACCGGCGGCACGCATGAAGCACGCCGCATCAACCGCAATTTAGCGCGCGTCGCGCAGGAGCTCGGCCTGGCGATCGGCGTCGGCTCTGGCCGCGCGTTGCTCGAACATCCCCATCTCGCGGATTCGTATGATGTCCGGCCGCTCGCACCTGACGTCGTGCTGTTCGCCAATCTCGGCGCAGTGCAGCTCAATCGCGGCTACGGCGTCGCCGAGTGCGCAACGCTCGTACGGCGCTTGCGCGCTGATGCGCTCGTGCTGCATCTCAATGCGCTGCAAGAAGCGCTGCAGCCCGGTGGCGATACTTGTTTTGCCGGCTTGCTCGAGAAGATCGCACGCTTATGCGATGGGCTCGATGTGCCGGTGGTGGTCAAAGAAGTCGGATGGGGCATCGCTCCCGATCTCGTGCGCGACCTGTTCGCCGCCGGCGTGCAAGCGGTTGACGTGGCGGGCGCGGGCGGAACGTCGTGGAGCGAAGTCGAGCGGCATCGCATCGCGGAGCCGTCGCGCCAGCGCGTCGCAGCCGCCTTCTCGGACTGGGGCATCTCAACCGTTCAATGTCTGCGTGATGCGCGCGCCGTGGCGCCGGACGGCGTCATCTTCGCAAGCGGCGGCGTTCGCAATGGTGTCGATGTCGCCAAGGCGATCGCGCTCGGCGCAGACGTGGTCGGCATTGCCGGACCTTTCTTACGCGCCGCGGCAGACGGTGTCTCAGCAGTGCGCGACTTGGCGCACGAAGTGATCGAAGTATTGCGCATCTCGATGTTCGGCATCGGCGCGGCGTCGATCGCCGAGCTTCGCCGTACGCCCTGGCTGCGCCGCCGTGGGGAGGCGAGCAGCAGCCCGCGCGTCGGCCGGCTGCAATATGCGACATCGGGCGCCGGCTCGTTCCTGGACATCACCGATGACGTCTCGTCCATCGTGCGCTCGTCGGGCGTGCGCGAGGGCGTCGTCCATGTGTATTCCACGCACACGACTGCGGCTGTCCGCGTGAACGAGAACGAAGAACTGCTGCTGCGCGACTTTGCGCGCTTCCTCGAACGGCTGGCCCCTGCCGGCAACGGCGTGTACGAGCACGATGACTTTGCACGGCGCGTCAACTTACCGCCGAACGAACCGGTCAACGGTCACGCGCACTGCCGTCACTTGTTGCTGTCGTCGAGCGAGACGCTGCCGCTCGTGGATGGTCGTCTCGCGCTCGGCGTTTGGCAGCGCATCTTCTTAGTAGAGCTGTGCTCGCCACGCGAACGCACGGTGGTCGTCCAAGTGGTGGGGACGTGAACGATCTGACCGAACTCGCGTCTGCCGATGCGTATTGCCGCCATCTCGTCCGGCGCCATTATGAGAACTTCTCGGTCATCTCACGGTTCTTGCCCGCTGATGTCGCGCGCGATCTCACGCGCATCTATGCATACTGCCGGTGCACGGATGATTTCGGCGATGAGAGCGGCGATCAGGCGCTCGCGCGCCTGCGATCGTGGCGCGCTGACGTGGATGCGATGTTCTCCGGGGACGCGCCGATTCACCCGGTACTGGTCGCGCTCCGCGACACCGTGGAGCGCCACCGCCTAGCACCCCAACCATTTGTAGACCTCATCGCCGCGAACGTCCAAGATCAGACCGTCAACCGTTACGCGTCGTGGGAAGAGTTGCACGCCTACTGCATGCTGTCGGCGGCACCCGTTGGTCGCATGGTGCTCGGCGTCTATGGCGTGTCCGATCGGCGCGCCGGGTCGCTGTCGGACGATGTGTGCATCGGGCTACAACTTGCCAATCACGCACAAGACGTCCAGCGCGACGCTGCCAAAGGTCGCTGCTACTTGTTGGAGTCAGATCTGCAGAAGGGATCGGTCGCCGATGCCGTGCGCGCGCTGTGCGTGCGTGCGCGCGAGCTGTTGCGCTCCGGCGTGGAACTCGAAGGGCTCGTGCCGCGGCGGCTGCGCACGCAGCTTGCGCTTTACCGGCTCGGCGGCAATGCCATCGTGGACCGTATCGAGGCGATCGGCTATCGAACGGATCGCGTCCGGCCGGTCGTCACACCCGCGATGAAGCTCACGTTGCTGGCGCGCGCCTGGGCAGAAGGCCTGCGCGAGCAGGGGCGCACTCAAGCGCGGCCGCAGACGGTATAACGCTGTGAGCGCGATGCTTGCCACTGACCTGTCCAGCGCAGAACGTTTCTGCGGCGACATGGCACGCCGCGAAGCAAAGAACTTCTATTGGGGCTTCATCTCCCTGCCGTACGATCAGCGCATCGCCATTTACGCCCTGTATGATTTCGCGCGACAGATCGATGATGAGGCTGATGTGGCGCGCGGCCCCGGATTGCCAGAGCGCCTCGCCGTATACCGCGAGCGCGTGCATAAGCTGATGGGCGGCGCGCACAGCGACCCGGTGACGCAAGTCTTGGCACGCGCCGTGTCGCGCTTTGCGATCCCTGAGTCAGAACTCCAGGAGCTGATCGACGGCGTCGAGGTGGATGCCTACCGTACTCGCTATGAGAGCTGGGATGAGCTGCGCGGCTACTGCCGGCTTGTCGCATCCGTGGTCGGGCGGATGTGCGTGCGCATCTTCGGTTTCACCGATCCGGTCGCGCTCGAGCGGGCCGACGATCTGGGCCTGGCGCTGCAACTGACGAACATTCTCCGTGACGTGCGAGAAGATGCAGCACTCGGCCGCGTCTATCTGCCGGCCGATGACTTGCGCCGCTTCGGGGTGACCGAACACGACGTGCTGCGCTGCGGCATGCCAAGCGGTTGGCAAGAACTCGTCGCCTGGGAGGCGGCCCGGGCCCGCTCGCTCTACGCATCGGGCTTGCGGGTCGTCGACTACATCCCCCCGCGCGCCGCCGTGTGCGTCAAGACGATGGCTGGGATCTACGAGCGCATCCTCGACAAGATTGAAGGCGATCCGCAGCTGCCGCTGCGCGGCCGTGCCTCGCTATCGCGCCTCGAGAAGCTCCGCGTCGTGGTGGAATCATGGCTGCAGGCAGGGTAGCGGTCGTGGGCGCGGGCCTCGCCGGGCTCGCCGCCGCGCTCGACTTGACGGATGCAGGTTTTGCGGTCGACGTCTTCGAGCGCAGCCGGCTGCTGGGCGGACGCGCGACGTCGTTCGTCGTGGACGGTGTTGAGGTGGACAACGGTCAGCACGTGTTCTTAGCCTGTTGCACGGAACTGCTCGGTTTCATCAAGCGTGTGGGCATGGCGAACGCGATCCGGATGCAACCCCGCTTTGAAGCGTTTGTGTTCAGTAAAGATGGGCGAGAAAGCCGGCTGCGCGCGGCGGGGTTGCCGGCGCCGTGGCACCTCATCGCATCGTTTGTCGGCTATCGCCACATCCGCTGGTCATCAAAAGCAAAAGTGGCGTACGCACTTGCGAAGGCCAGCGACGCCGCGCGCAGCAGTGAATCGTTCGCCGGCTGGCTCGCGCGCACGGGGCAGCCCGATGACGCGCTGCGCGCGTTTTGGCGGCCCTTCTTTGTGCCGGCGCTCAACGCAACGCTTGAAGAGGCAAGTGCCGCAGACGCCGCCTTCATCCTGTCCACCGCATTTTTGGCCACGCCCGATGCAGCGCGCTTCGGCTACACGTCCGTGCCGCTGGCGCGTGTCGCTGAGGCTGCGGCCGATCGCGTGCATGCGGTGCACGCCTCGGGCGCGGTCACGGGGCTTGAGCTTTCACCGAGCGGGTCGCGAGCCGTCGGTCTTCGCACCGTTGCCGGTCTGTCGGAACCGTTTGACGCGGTGATCCTTGCGGTCGCACCGCCGCACTTGGTTCGGCTCTCAGGCGATCCGGATGTATTACACGTGCCGTCGCTGCACGCGTTCACGCCGCACGCCATCGTCGACGTCCATCTCTGGCACGATGCCGGCTCGATCGGCGTGGATTTCGCCGCGCTCTTGGATTCGCCCGTGCAGTGGATCTTCGAGAAGGGCGACGGCTATGTGTGTTGCAGCCTGAGCGCCGCCGATGCGTGGGCCGAAGCGTCCACGCAGCGCATCGTCGACATGTGCTGGAGCGAGGCATCGAGATCGATCCCCAAACTCAAGAGCGCACGCCTCGTGCGCAGCGCCGTGACGCGCCAACCAGAGGCCACCTACCTCCTCGCGCCCGGCGTTCGGCGACCCGGCAACGAGACCGCGTTGCCCAACGTCGCGGTCGCGGGTTCGTGGACCGACACGGGTTGGCCCGACACGATGGAGTCGGCGGTGCGGAGCGGGCGCGCAGCAGCAAACCTGATCGTTCATGCGTTGGAGGCCGCTCGCGTTGCGTAAGGAGCTTGACGCCGCAACATCGTGGTTGCTCGAACGCCAGCATCCGGATGGCTGGTGGACTGACGAGCTCGAGACAAACGTCACGATGACGGCCGAGCATGTCTTGCTGCTCTCGTTTTTAGGCTTGCCGCTCCATGACATCCGCGAAGGCGCCTGCGAGCATCTGCTGCGGGCGCAGCGCGAGGACGGCTCGTGGGCGCTCTACCACGAAGGACCGGCCGATGTGAGCACCACGATCGAAGCGTACGTGGCGCTCAAAGTGCTGGGCGTCGATCCTGCGAGCACGCCGATGCGATCCGCGCTCCTCATCATCCAACGTCTTGGTGGCATCGCTGCGGCGCGCGTCTTCACGAAGATCTGGCTTGCGTTGTTCGGCGCTTGTCCGTGGTCGGGAATACCGACGATGCCGCCCGAGCTCGTCTACCTGCCGGCGCAGATCCCGCTCAACCTGTACGATTTCGCGTGCTGGGCGCGAGGCACGATCGCGCCGTTGACGATCGTCATCTCCCGCCGTCCCGTTCGGCCACTCGGCGTCGACGTCAGCGAGATCGTCGTGCCGGGAACGCACGGCGAACTGTCGCGCGTGCCGGGGACCGGCATCTTTTGGTGGTTGGACAAGCTGCTCAAGCTCTACGAACAGATGCCGGTGAAAGTCGGGCGCAGCCAAGCGCGTGCGCGTATGGCGCGCTGGATCGTCGAGCGGCAAGAAGCTGACGGCAGCTGGGGCGGCATCCAACCGCCCTGGGTCTACTCGCTCATCGCGCTCAACCTGGAGGGCATGGACGTCTCGCACCCGGTCATGCGCAAGGGCCTGGAAGGCATGCGGCGATTCGCGCTGCACGATGATGCGAGCGGCTGGCGGTTCCAAGCGTGCATGTCGCCGGTGTGGGATACGGCATGGGCGGTGCGTGCGCTGCGGCGCGCGGGCGTCATGCCCTCACATCCGGCGATGCAGTCCGCCGTTGAGTGGTTGCTCGCCGAGCAGATCACGGGTGGCGGAGATTGGCAGGTGCGCTGCAAGAACGTGCCGTGCGGCGGCTGGGCCTTCGAGTTCGACAATGATATCTATCCCGACATCGACGACACGGCGGTTGTCGTACTGGCATTGCTCGAGGGTGGTCAGCCCGAGCGCGTTACGCCAGCCGTTGACCGCGCCATCGCGTGGGTACGCGCGATGCGCTCACGCGACGGCGCCTGGGCGGCCTTCGATCGCGACAACACGAACTTCATGGCGTATGCCATCCCGTTTGCGGACTTCGGCGCGATGATCGACCCGCCGACCGAGGATGTCACGGCCCACGTCTTGGAGATGTTGGGCGCGCGCGGCGCGGGCGCCCACGATCCTGACGTCGCAGGCGGCCTGGCATATCTGCGGCGCACGCAGACCGGCGCCGGATCGTGGTACGGCCGCTGGGGCGTCAACCATATCTACGGCACGTGGTGCGTGCTCGATGCGCTCAAGGCATTGGGCGGCGGCCTCGACATGCAACAGCGCGCAGCGTGCTGGCTGATCGCTGCGCAAAACGCCGATGGCGGTTGGGGCGAGACATGTCTTTCGTATGAGGATGCATCGTTTGCGGGCGTCGGCACGAGTGCGGCGTCGCAGACGGCCTGGGCCGTCTTGGGCTTGCAATCGGCGGGCACCGGGAATCACTCGGCTTGCGCGCGCGGCCTTGCATTCTTGTGCGAACACCAACGTGACGGAACGTGGCCCGAACCTGACCACACGGGGACCGGCTTCCCCGGTGATTTCTACATCAATTATCATCTCTACCGGCATCTCTTCCCCATGATGGCACTCGCCGGCGCGCAGCCACGCGTACCGGGTGTCGCAGTGGAGCAGACGAGCCGGATACCTGTGCAGGCAAAATCATGAGCATTCCATTGCGTCAAAAACTCGCCGTCGGCGCATACATCGCGAGCAAGCGATTGCAAGGCGTCGACAAGTACCCGCTTGTGCTTCAGCTCGAGCCGCTCTACCTCTGCAACCTCGCGTGCGCGGGGTGCGGGAAGATCCAGCATTCCGATGAGATCCTCGCGCGCAGGCTATCCCTGGAGCAGTGCGTGGCGGCGGTCGAAGAGTGCGGCGCGCCGATCGTGTCGATCGCCGGGGGTGAGCCGCTTATCCATCGCGAGATCCACGAGATCGCGCGCGAGCTCGTCGAGCGCAAGAAGTTCGTCTACCTGTGCACTAATGCGATCATGATGGAGCGCAAGCTCGATCTGTTCGAGCCGTCGCCATACTTCGCGTGGTCGGTGCATATCGACGGTCTGCGCGAGCGCCACGACGAATCGGTGTGCCGCACGGGCATCTTCGACAAGGCGGTGGCCGCAGTACGCGAG
>JAFANK010000015.1 GCA_019232725.1 Vulcanimicrobiota bacterium
GTGTGCACAGCCTGCATAACGAGCTACACGGGCTTGGCGGAGACCAGTTCCAAGTGGCCGTAGAGCTTAAGACAAAGATCACGTGCAGCTCGACAGCGTCAGGCGGGATCACCGGTACGATCATACCGGCCGGCCCAGTGGGGGGCGAACCACAGCTCGTCTATGTGACCCCTGCCCACTTGTCTGGAGGACACGTGACCTTCTTAAGCGGGGCAGTCTTAGCGCAAGCGACCGGCGGAAAGTTCAGAGCAGCATTGCAAGGTCATGGCATTGCGGCCTGTCTGTACGCGGGCTCGACGACGCAAACGAGCGCCGGCAGCCCGCTGTTCTCGTACTAACTGGGCGAACAAGCCGCCGAATCGGCAGCGGATTCGGCGGCTTCATTTGTATATTGTGACCGTTTATATATAGTGACCATTTTGACTTACTGACCGCGGATGAGGCCGATCCACTCCTTTGTGATCTTATCGTCGATCTTGCGGTCGGACATATCAAGGTCCATCAAGAGTTCGCGCTCGCGCATGCGCTCCGATCGCTCCTGAACGGCTTCATTGAAGACCTCGCTGCGGCGATCCATCGCTTCCTGATGCTGTAGCTCTTGCGCTTGCAACATGAGCTGTTGGGTCTCGTCCATGGTGATCATCGCCTGCTGTGCGGCATCGATGCCATGCTGGGTGACCATCTGAAACACCGTACCGAGAGCCAGTGGGATAAACGCCATGGCTACCTCCTTGGCGCGGCGCGGAAGCCGGCGCCATTGCGGCTTTTCTTTCCCACGCGTCCCGCGCTCGTCTAGCCCTGCCTTGAGCCCTGTGGTATACTGGCGTTCGGCGCACGTGGCTGATTGCGGGACAATAGTCGCCAAAGCACCAGCCGGGCAGCGTCTGATGAGAGGCACCTAATTGAAAGAGAAAATCCATCCCAAGTGGTTTGAAGCCACCGTGGTCTGCTCGTGTGGCAACACCTTCACCACCGGCTCGACCAAAGACAAGCTCCATGTCGAGATCTGCTCGGCGTGCCACCCGTTCTTCACCGGCAATCAGAAGTTCGTCGACACTGAGGGCCGCGTTGAGAAGTTCATGACCAAATACGGCACGGTCACAAGCCAGAAATCCAAGAAGGAAAAGGCGCGCGCCGAGAAAGCCAAGGCTGACGCTGAGGCGGCTAAAGCTGCTAAGGAAGCCGAAGACATCGCCCGTGCTGCGGCCGCGAAGGCGGCAGCGGAGCAAGCCGTAACGCAAGCTGCACGCGAGCAGGCTACCGCGCAGGCTGGCCCCGGTGACCCAGATGCGCAGGCATCGACGACCGAAGCGCCGGCAAAACCGGCCAAGCCAAAACGCGTCTCCAAGCCCAGAGCACGGAAGCCAAAGGCCGCCGCCACGCCAACAGGCGACGAGGCTGCAGAAGCGTCTGCGCAACCGGCCGAGGACGCAAAAGCAGAAGGGAGCGCCGCTCAAGACGTGTCGCCCGAGCCTGAGTCGTCGCCGGCGGACGGCAGCGCTCAATAAACGGCAACGGGCGCGAAGCGATTCGCGCCTCTTGTTTGTCCTGACATGACAACAACACAAAACAATTCATCCATGGAGTCCAGGCTCACGGCCGTTCAGGTTCGTTTCGATGAGATCGAAACGAAGCTCGCCGCGATGGGCGCAGCTTACGACCAAAAAACTGCCAAGCAGCTGTCAATCGAGCGCTCCACGCTCGAACCGATCGTGACGGCATACCGACGTCAAAACGAGCTCGAATCAGAGCTGACATCGGCTGAGTCACTGCTTCGCGAAAGCGACCCCGAGCTTGCCGAGCTCGCCAGAGGCGAAGTCCAACGCTTGCGCGGCGAAGTGAACGCGGGTCTGGAGCGCTTGCGCCAACTGCTGATCCCGAAGGACCCGAACGACGATAAGGACATCTTTCTCGAGATCCGCGCGGGCACGGGCGGCGATGAAGCTGCACTCTTCGCCAGCGATCTCATGCGCATGTACATCAAATTCGCGGATGCGCACAAGCTGCGCACTGAGATCATGAGCGCTTCGGAATCGCAAGCAGGCGGCATGAAAGAAGTCGTCATCGCCATCAAGGGCAAGGGCGCGTATCGTCTGTTCAAACATGAAAGCGGCGTGCATCGCGTCCAACGCGTGCCTGCCACCGAAGCCAGCGGCCGCATTCACACCTCCACGGCGACCGTGGCCGTGATGCCGGAAGTCGATGCGGTCGAGATCGAAATCAACCCTGTGGATTTGGAGATCGACACCTACCGCGCGCAAGGCGCGGGCGGACAACACGTCAACAAAACCGAGTCCGCCGTGCGTATCACGCACAAACCCACCGGCATCATCGTCGCCTGTCAGGAAGAACGCTCGCAGTTGCAAAACCGCGAGCGCGCGATGCAGCTCCTCCGCGCACACCTGTATGAGGCAAAGTTGCGCGAACAAGAAGAAGCCGCCGCCTCAGCACGGCGCGCTCAGGTCGGCACGGGCGACCGCAGTGAGAAGATCCGCACCTATAACTTTCCGCAGGATCGCCTCACCGATCACCGGATCGGCTTCAGCACGGGCAACCTGAAGGGCATCCTGGACGGCGAGCTCGATGATGTCGTCGAGGCGCTCTTGGCAGACGAAGAGCAAAAACAGCTCGCAGAAAATGCCATCGCATAATCCTCGCACCATCGCGGAAGCCATCGACGTCTGCCGGCAACGTCTGCGCGGCATCTCTGGCACCCCCTGGCTCGATGCACGATTGCTGACGCAGCATGTGACGGGGCTTGATGCATCGGCCGTGATCGCCTATGGCGATGCGGCTCTCGACGCCCGCCGCCGCAGCCGGCTTTTCGATCTCACGGAACGGCGCGCCGCAGGAGAACCCGTGGCGTATCTCATCGGTCACAAGGGGTTTTGCGGCCTCGAGATCGCGGTCGATCGCCGCGCGCTTGTGCCGCGCCCAGAAACGGAAGAACTCGTCGCGCTGTGCGTCGAGGATTGGAAGGGGAAAGCGCCGGCCATCGCAGAGCTGGGCACGGGCGGCGGCGCCATCGCGTGCGCCCTCGCGCACCTGTTGCCGAACGCGTCCATAACCGCCGGTGACTCGAGCATCGATGCTCTGGAACTCGCGGCGCACAACGTGAACGCGCTCGGTTTCGGCGAACAGGTGACGCTCGTGCACAGCGATCTTTTCGATGCATTTCCTCAGAGCACGTACGACGTCATCATCGCCAACCTGCCGTATGTGGCGATGCAAGATCTCAAAAGCCTCGAGCCCCAGGTGCAAGAGCACGAGCCGCATGACGCATTGTTCGCGGGGGCAGATGGGCTTGATACCTATCGCCGGTTGCTTGAGCAGGCACCGGCGCGGATTTCCACGGGTGGGACGCTCTATTTCGAATGCGGACCATATAACGCGTTGGCACTCGGGGATCAGGTTCGGCAAGCGTTTCCAGGGGCACAGGTTTCGGTACATCGTGATGCGGCCGGACTTGAACGGATGGTTCGCTGCTCGACAGGGTCGTCGTGAAGGTGCAAAAAGAGAGGCTCGGCAGCCGCGCCCAATCGCTGTTCGAGGCCCAGCAGAAGAGCATCTGCGCGGAGCTTGCCAGCCTGGATGGCCATGCGGAATTCCGATTCGATAAATGGGAGCGTTCGGGCGGCGGCGGGGGCCTGACCGCGATCTTGAGCGACGGTGTCCTCTTCGAGCGGGCGGGCGTTAATACGTCGACAGTCTGGGGAGAGTTCGATGCGACTGCCCTCGCTAAGCTTGGCGGGCAAGAGCGCAGGTTTTTTGCCACCGGCATTTCGATGGTGCTACACCCGCATAGCCCGATGGTGCCGACCATGCATGCAAATTTTCGCTATTTGACACGGGGCGAGCAAGGTTGGTTCGGCGGCGGTAGTGACTTGACGCCCTACATCACCAAGCGCGAAGATGTGCAAGCGTTTCACCGCGCGTGGAAGAGCATTTGCGATCGTCACGACTCGACATATTATGCATGCTTTAAGGCGTGGTGCGATAGGTATTTCACCATCCCGCACCGCGGTGAGATGCGTGGCGTCGGTGGCATTTTCTTCGACGACCTCGCAGACGATCTCGAGAAGGTCTTCGCGTTCGTCAGTGATTGTTGCCAAAACGTGCTGTCACCGTACCTGCCGATCGTGCAGCGCCGTAGGGACGAGCCATACGGTGAGCGGGAGCGCCGTTTTCAGTTGTGGCGGCGCGGCCGCTATGTCGAATTCAATCTCATCTATGACCGAGGGACGAGTTTCGGCCTTGCGACCCATGGGCGAACCGAATCAATCCTGATGTCGCTCCCCCCACTTGCCAGCTGGACCTATGCCTACGAGCCTGAACCGGGCAGTCCCGAGGCGCAAGCGCTCACGTACTATCAGCCCAAGGATTGGCTTGCTTAAGGCAACGCGATCGCAAGAGGAGTCATTCTCAAGCTTTCGAACTTCGAAGTACATGAATCTTGACATTTTGAACGCATGAGAGCGCGACGATGAGCGCGTTTGTGTTCTTCACGGGCGGTGTGGTGTCGTCGCTCGGCAAGGGCATCGCCGCGGCCTCGCTGGGCCGCCTCCTCAAGGCCCGCGGCATCTCGGTGAGCATACAAAAGCTCGATCCCTACATCAACACAGACGCCGGCACGATGAACCCCTACCAGCATGGCGAGGTCTTCGTCACAGAAGACGGGGCCGAAACCGACCTCGACCTCGGCCATTACGAGCGGTTTATCGACGAAAACCTGACCAAGCTGCACAACGTCACGACCGGCCAGATCTACGGCTCGGTCATCGAGCAAGAACGCAGGGGTGCCTATCTCGGCGGCACGGTCCAGGTCATCCCGCATATCACGAACGAGATCAAAGACCGTATCAAGCAAGTGGCGCTGGCAAGCGCGGCGGACGTATGCATCATCGAGGTGGGCGGCACCGTCGGCGACATCGAATCGCTTCCGTTCCTCGAAGCCATCCGCCAATTCAAGCATGACGCGGGCGACGACCATGTCATGTACGTCCACCTCACGCTCGTGCCGCACC
>JAFANK010000055.1 GCA_019232725.1 Vulcanimicrobiota bacterium
TATTCGGGCATGACAGCCGGTGGATGGAGACGCCTTTGCCTTGGGTGATAAAACCGACGATGGCATCACCGGGGACCGGCGTGCAGCAGCGCGCGAACCTGATGGGCACGTTGTCCGTGCCGCGCACGCGCACACCGGAGGCCTGCCGATCTCGGGTCTTGCGCGTGGGCGCTGTCTGCCGCTGCAGCGGCAGCGGCACGACTTTCTCGCGTTTATCTTCTTCGCGCAAGCGGCCCAATAGCGAGGCGACCGAGATATCACCGAATCCGATGCCGGCGTACAAGTCATCGAGGGTAGAGCAATTGAACCTGCCGGCCGCTTTGGTTAGCGCCTGTGGCGTTGCGATCTGTGTCAGCTGATTGCGTGCGAGCTCGCGTTCGAGCGTCTCGCGCCCAGCGGCGACGTTTTCCTCGCGCCGGTTCTTGCGGAACCACTGTTTGATCTTGTGCTTGGCGCTGGATGTCTTGCAAATGGAGAGCCAGTCAAGCGATGGGCCAGGACTTGACTTGTTGACGAGCGCCTCGCAGATGTCGCCGGTGTGGAGCTGGTAATCGAGCGGCACGATCTTGCCGTTGATCTTGGCGCCGATGCAGTGATGACCGATCGACGTGTGCACGTGGTAGGCGAAGTCGAGCGGCGTGGAACCCGCTGGGAAGCCCATCACGTCGCCTTTCGGCGTGAACACGAAGACCTGATTGTTGAAGAGATCGAGCTTCAGGTTCTCCATGAACTCGCGGCTGTCGCGCATGTCCTCTTGCCATTCAAGCAGGGAGCGCAGCCAGGCGAGCTTCTGGTCGAAGTCGTCACTCGTGCCACCCTCTTTGTAGCGCCAGTGGGCGGCGATGCCGTATTCGCTTGAGCGGTGCATGTCGAGCGTGCGGATCTGGATCTCTATCGGGTCGCCACCCGGTCCGATGACGGTGGTGTGCAACGACTGGTAGCCGTTGGTCTTGGGCATCGCGATGTAGTCTTTGAAACGGCCGGGCAACGGCGTCCACAAGCTATGGATGATCCCGACCGCACCGTAACAGTCCTTGACCGAATCGACGATGATGCGGATCGCGCTGAGATCGTAGATCTCTGAGAAATCTTTGCCGTGCTGGAGCTTCTGATATATTGAGTAGAAATGCTTGGGGCGGCCGGAGACATCTGCTTTGATGCCTGCCGCCTCGAAGCGCTGGCGAACATCGGCGATGATCGCTTGCACGGTCTGCTCGCGGTCGGCGCGACGCTTGGCCACTTTTTCCGCGATGTCGCGGTAGGCTTGTGGATCGATATAGCGCAGGGCCAGGTCTTCGAGATCCCACTTCATCTTATAGATGCCGAGGCGGTGGGCGAGCGGTGCGTAGATCTCGAGCGTCTCTTGTGCGATATTCTTCTGCTTGCTCGAGGTCAGGCTGCTGAGGGTGCGCATGTTGTGCAGCCGATCGGCGAGCTTGATGATGATGACCCGGATGTCTTTGGCCATGGCCAAGAACATCTTACGCAGGTTCTCGACTTGGACGTCTTCTTTACTCTGGTAGGGGATCTTGGTCAGTTTGGTGAGCGCGTCGACAAGCGAGGCGATGTCGGCGCCAAAACGGCGCTCGATCTCTTCGACAGGAACCGTCGTATCCTCGACGACGTCGTGGAGCAGGCTCGCAGCGATGCTTTGCGGGTCCATCTCAAGCTCTGCCAGGATTGACGCCACCGCGAGCGGGTGGGAGATGAAGCTTTCGCCTGAAGCGCGGGTCTGGCCATCATGGGCATGTTCGGCGAATGAGTAGACGCTCTCAAGCCACGCGGCGTCGACCGCCGGAGCGTAGCTCTGGACCCTCTCGATCAGTTCGCCGAAGTTGTTCGCCATCGCCGCCTACACTATATATTGTAGTGTTTGTACGCCCGATGGCACAAGCGTTCCCGCCGGGCCGACACAGTCTGCCCGGGATTTTGAGCGTCTAGAACGTCATCAGTGTTGTGACCGGCGTCGTGCCCAGCTTGTCACGGCCGTTCAAACTTGCCAATTCGATAAGGAAAGCGAAGCCGACGACCTGACCCCCGAGCCGCTCGACAAGCGTTTTAGTGGCACCCGCCGTGCCGCCGGTCGCGAGCAAGTCGTCTGCGATGAGCACCCGTTCACCGTGACCGAGCGCATCTGCATGCACTTCCAACGTGTTGGTCCCGTACTCGAGCGCGTAGTCTGCTTTTAGCGTGTCGTATGGCAGCTTACCAGGCTTGCGTACGGGGATCAGTCCAGCGTTGAGGGTGTGGGCGAGCGGTGCACCGACGAGGTAGCCCCGCGCCTCGATCGCGACCACGTAGTCTATCTTCTTGGTGACAAACGGCTCTGCGA
This sequence comes from Vulcanimicrobiota bacterium, assembly GCA_019232725.1. Lineage (GTDB taxonomy): Bacteria > Vulcanimicrobiota > Vulcanimicrobiia > Eremiobacterales > Eremiobacteraceae > JAFANK01. Next base: position 2,333 of record JAFANK010000055.1, read on the forward strand.
GCATGTCGATCGCAGCACGGAACGCCTCCGCGTTCTTGATCAGCGGCGTGATGTCGCGAAAGAGGATGCCCGGCTTGGGGAAATCCGGGATGGCGCGGACGAGCGATTGGAGCTCGACGACCTGCACAAGAGGCTCCTTCTCTATACGTTCATGTCGGGTACGTTAATGTAGAGGCGGCACTTCAGTGCCGCCTATTGTGAATCCCAAGCCTTCGTGAAGGCGTCGATAAGCGAGCTCGCCTTTTGATCGGTCGGTCCCGTCACCTCGACCGCGATGTGATTGGTGAGGCAAAAGACGGTGGCCTGATACGCTCCTTGGTCTGCGTACAGCACGACCGTGCCGCTTTTGTGCACGTTGCCGGACGTGACATGTTTGAATCCGCCTCCGGTGAATGCCGCAGATGCCTGCACCGCGCACTTCTCGCCGGTGAGATCCGTTTTCCACTCATTCGTGCTGACCGACTGCCCGTCGGCCAGCGCAACCCGTGCGGCAAGCATCGTGGCCACAAGAACAACGGCTGCTGATAACTGCTTCATCGCTCTTCCTTCACCTATGATGGCAACGCAACACGTCTTGGACCCGCACGAGGCGGCGTGCCGGGGGCCCCCTTCGCTTCCAACGCGCGGCGCCCTGCGCTTTGGCGGCCGGTCTAGACGTTTGCGATGGCGGGTGTGATAGTTGCCGCACGTACGGCAACGGAGGTTCGGCATGCAACAACTAGCGGTCAGCAGCCTTGATCATCACAGCATCGTCTTCGGCGTGTATCGTGATGGGGACAATAACCTCGATGCGGTGCAAGAACGCAATGTGACCGATTTCGTCAAGGCGACCGCCGCCAACCCCGCACTCAAAGTGGTCGCCGAGGACACTACCCGGGTAGGGCGAGCACCGTTTTTTCGCGGGCAGCTGCGCACGGAATGGTCGACCATCCAAGGCGGCACGCAGCACATCACCCATGTGACCGGCCCTGAAGACATGTCTGACCGGAACTCGCTTGCCGCGTTTGTGGAACGCACGCTCGAATCTCGCCTGAGCGATCCGTCGTTTTCAAAGGCAGACGTCTGGATCGATCTGGTTGACCATGGCGGAGGCGACGGCGGCGGCCTGCAGGCGGACAGCTCGGGCGGGTTCATGTCGTTGCAAGATATCGCAGGCGCGATCGGCGATGGGAAGGCCGCCTTCCGCAAGCGTCATCCCGGCGCCGACGACACGGTGCGTGGCGTGCTTGCCAACCAGTGCCTCATGGCCACGGTCGGCTTCGCAGACACGCTCTCGCATGTTGGCGTCCGCTATCTCGCAGCCTCGCCGGAGACCATGCTCGCGCCCGGCGTGCCTTCTGCAGCCTTTGCCCAAGCGCTCACCCAGGGCGGTGACTGGCCGCACGACGCTGTTGATGTCACGATGCACACGCGGTACGGCACTGGTGCGCAGTCGTACCATCCAGCAGCGGCCTTTGACGTGCTCGATATCGACGCTCCCAAGATGGAACACGTGCGATCCACTATCGGCGCATTCAATCAGGCGGTCAGCGGTCTTCCCCACTCTAAGGAAGGCCGGGCCGAACTGACAGACATACGTAGCGACCTTCGCGCGGTGCGTGGCATGGTGCGCTTTGACCACTCTGCAGACATGCCGTGGCACGCGGACCGGCCGGCCATTGCGTCCTACGAGGCGGTTGCATCAGATGACCGGCTACCACAAGCGCTTCGCCATGTCGCACAGGCCGCAGCAGATGCAGTCGGTGATCTCGTGCTTGCGCACAAGGAATCTGCGTCGTTTGGACCCTTCCACGCGTCCTATGCCGATGCGATCGGGCCAACGGTCCACTTGCCGGTCACTGCGCGTTCTTACGACACGTGGGCCGCGCAAGGGGTCGTCGAAACGCACAATGATTTTTACGACGCGGTACACGGGCGCGATCTTGCAAGGGCGATCGGCGCGTACAACCCGCGCGACGATGCTGCGGGAGCCGTCGCGTAGCTGGAGCTACTCTTTTGCGGGCTAACCCGGAACGCTTACGTGTCGGGCTCGAGATGGATGAGGACGTGCGCGCGCGGAAACGCATCCTTTATCGCCACGACAATGAGATCCGACAAGTCGTGTGCCTGTTGTAATGGCATCTCGCCCTTCATCTGTAAGTGGAAGTCGATGAACTCGCCGCCGCCCGATCGCCGCGTGCGCAGCTTGTGATATCCAGCGTACAAGTCGCGGTGGCGATCGATGATGGCGCGGATTTGCACCTCGTCTTTGGGCGGGAGCCGGCCGTCGGTGAGGTCGATCAAAGCTCGCACGCTGACATCATACGCTGATTTGACGATGAGACCCGCGATCATGAGCGAGATGATCGGGTCGATGAGCCAGACATGTGTGAAGCGAATGGCGATCAGCGCGAGTGCGACGCCCGCGGCCGTCCAGACGTCCGCACGGAGCTGCGCGGCTTCGGCATGGAGCGAAGGTGATTGCTCGATGGTCGCGGTCTGGGCAAGACGACGAGACACAAAGATGTTCACGACAGCGGACAACATCATGACGCCGACACCGAGATCGAGATGCGCGATCGGCATGGTCGATCGTATGCGCTGGATGGCCTCGGCGACGACGACGCCCGCCGTACCAAGGATGAGCAGTGCCTCGAACGCTGCGCCGATGTTCTCGAACTTGCCGTGGCCGTACGCATGGTCGGCGTCTGCCGGCCGCGCAGCCAGACGAACCGAAACGAGCTGCAGGCTTGTGACCACGAGGTCGACGCCCGAATGCAGCGCTTCGGAGAGGACGCTCACCGAGCCCGTGAAGAGCCAAACGACCAGTTTGAGGACGACGAGCAACGCGTTGGACGCGAGTGGCACGCGCAAGGCTTGCATGCGCGCGACGCCCGTCAACCGCAGTGCTTCGTTATAGTTCTTGGTGCCCTGGGAGCTGGTCGTCGGGGACAGGTCGATCTGCGAGCTGTCCGTCTGCGGCGTCGCCTTCATCGCTTTCCCCGAGTTCTTCCAGCAGCCCGAGGATTCCGGTTGGGCGCGAGCTCTCGCCCGGACCGGCTGGTGTGACGCGCCGCTTGCGATATCGTGGCGGCGGTGTCACTTTTGCTTTGCGTTTCGGCGGCGTCCGCGGAACGGTTTCCGCGCTCGCAGGGCTTGTACTCTGCGCAGATGATACGTCGCGCGCCGTCGCCGCGGTTCGGATTGCTTGGCGCTTGCGCTGGTCTGCGTGCTTCCACAACACGAGGAGCGGGCTTGCGATGAAGATCGAGGAGTATGCGCCGCTCGTCACGCCGACAAGCAGCGCGAAGGCGAAATTCTTGAGCGTGTCGCCACCGAAGAAATACAGCGCGAACAACGTGATGAGCACCGTGGCCAGCGTGTTAACGGACCGGGTCATGGTTTGCAGCAGCGACGTGTTCACCATCTCATCGTAGGGCACGTCAGGCATGATGCGTCCGTTCTCACGTATCCGGTCGAAGATGACGATCGAATCCATGACCGAATAGCCGATGACGGTGAGGAGCGCAGCGAGGAAGGCATCATCCGCCTTGCGGTTGGCGATCGCATAGATGCCCACCATGACCAGCACGTCGTGGACGAGCGCGATGTCTGCCACGATTCCGTACCGCAACTGGTTGCCGAACCGGAACGCGATGTACAGCAGCTGCAACACGAGGGCGATGACAAGCGCCCACAGCGAACGGCTCAAGTATTCTTTGCTCAAGCTGGGGCCGACTGATGTAATCTGGCTCTGGCCGCGGTCGACCGGAATGCCGGCGTTGTCGAGGGCTTTGTACACGGGACCTGGGTCGTTGATCGCGGACTGGGTCTGGATGATGACGCGATCGTTGGGCGCTGCGTCGCCTTGTTTGAACGCGAGCTGGATACCCTCGTCGCCAGATTGGATAGCCGCGTACTGCGAGCGGAATTCGGGGCCGATGCCGGACAGGTCGATCGCTTTCAGCGCGTTGCGCACCTGTGTCTCGGTGACGCTTTGCGAGAGCTTGACGTCAATAGTCGAACCGCCGGTGAAGGAGAGCCCAAGCGCCAAACCGTGATGCGCCACGAGCGCGATAATGCCGGCGATGATGATCGCGGCTGAGAGCGCGAACCAGTAGTTCCGCTGACCGATGATATTCCACTTGAGATTGCGGAAGAACATCGGCCTACGCTCCGTACAACGCAGGCGTGGTCGCCAGATCGTTGTCCACAACCGCATCCATGAACGCCCGCGTGACATTGACCGCGGTCAGTAGCGAGAATACAGTACCCACGAGCAGGGTCAGGGCAAACCCCTTGACGGTTCCCGTCCCGAGCCAGTAGAGGACGAGGGCGCCGACGATGGTCGTGACGTGCGAGTCGAAGACCGTCCAGAATGCGCGCTTGAACCCGACGCCCACCGCCGCGCGCGTCGTGCGTCCGGCCCACAGCTCTTCTTTAATACGCTCGAAGATCAGCACGTTTGCATCGACCGCCATACCGATCGACAAGACGAAACCCGCGATGCCCGGCAACGTGAGCGTGACTTGGAACAGCGCCACGTAGGCCAGCATCAAAAAGCAGTATACGACCAGCGCAACGTCAGCAAGGAAGCCGGGCACGCGGTAGACCGCGAGCATGAAGAGCAACACGACGCCGAGCCCGGCCAGCGATGCGACAAGCGACTTCTGCAGGTCGATCGCGCCGAGTGTGGGACCGACGTTTTCGATCTCGATGATCTTGGTCGGCACTTTGAGGCTGCCCGCAGACAACTCGTTGGCGAGCTGCACCGCACGCTCTTGTGTGAACCCGCCGTGGATCTGTCCTTGATTGCTGATGGCCGTCTCGATCGTCGGTGCTTCAATCAGTTTGCGATCGAGGAATATCGGCAGTGGATTGCCGACGTTGCGCTTGGTCCAATCGTAGAACTTCTTCGAGCCAGTAGCGCTCAGCGTGAAGTTCACGGCCGGCATGCCGGCCGGATCGCTCCCCGCCGTCGCGCTCGTCATGTCAGCGCCGGTGATGACCGGCGGTCCGGACACCTTGTACGCGTCGTATTTCGGATCGCTCTGCGCACGGGTGACCTGCCCTTTGGTCATGGGCCGCATCTCGAGGACGGCGGCTTCCCGGATCAGCCCGATCGCCTGCTCGGGGTCTTTGAGCCCTGGCATCTCGATGTTGATGCGGCTGCCGCCGACTTTTGAGAAGGTCAGTTCGTTGACACCCAGTCCGTTGAGCCGCGTCTGCAAGACGAGCAGTTCCTCTTCGAGCAGATCAGGCGTGATGGTGGGGTTGTCCGGTGTCGGTTCTAGCTCGACGAGCGCTCGCAGACCGCCCTGCAGGTCCAATCCAAGGTGGATCGTCTTCTTGAGGGGCGTGAACGCGAGCGCGCAAAGGATGCAGAGCACGACGATGACCGTCAGCTTTATGAGATGCTTCCAACGGAACCAGAACATGGGAGCGGCATGTTCGGCCCTAACAGAAGCGAACCCTTACGAGTCCGTCGCCCGCCCAGAGGCTGCTTGCTACATTAGCAGGCGCCTCTGGCGTCGAGCGTTGCTACAGGATCGGCTCGTCGTTCACCATGACCGTGTACGTGCAGCCAAGCACTGCCGCAGCACTGCGGCTCATCGCAAAGCGCGTGTTGAAGAGGTCCAAGATGTCGGTCGGTCCGGCGTATGCGAGGTCGCACACGAGGCTGAGCGCTAGCGCCCGGCCCGCGGCATGTGCTTCAAGCTCGGCCTTGGTCACCGCGTAGTTCACCTTGTCGTGGACGTCGAAGTCCTCGATCCTCCGCGTGCGAACGCGCGAGCGGTGGATGTCGGCCTTGTCTGCCACGATGAGCGCCGCACTGACCGCATCGACTGCGGTGCCATGCTCATTCTCGTCGTGGTTGCCGACCGCCGACATGATCGTTGCGGCATCAGCGACGCTGACGTCGCGCGCGACCAGCAATTGGTAGACGAACACCGCGCCGGCCGATGCGTGGCTGGGGCGTCCGGCGCAATTGCCGAGATCGTGCAAGAGACCGGCTACAGCGGCGAGGTCGCAGGCGTGCGCATCGTGACCTAAGGTCGCGAGAACGCGCGACGCATTCGTCGCGACGAGCGTGGCGTGGCGGCGTCCATGGTCCGTGTAGCCAAGCGCCGCAAGAACGCCGTCGGCTTTGTCGATCAGAGTGAGGATTTCAGGATCGCGCCGCAGGCGCTCGAACAGCGAGCTGCGTAGCGGCGTCACGTTATGATGGGGTTGTAGTTCTTTCATGCGTCTTTCTGGCCCGGATAGCCATCCGGGCATCTTTATTTTTCGGTACTAATAGTTTCGGCGATATTGACAGTATACCCGGGCACTACCTCAGCGAAGCCCAACACAGCTGTCGTCCCGCCGAGCGCCTCGATGAACCGAGCCAGTGCGAGGCGGAGTGATTGCGAGCACACGACCACGGCATGCGAACCTTCGCGACGTTCGAAGGCAAGAAGGCGCTCGGCCAGGGCAGCAGCATCGGCAGGCGCGAGTCCGAGGACCGGTCCGCGTTCGCCGCTGACGAGCGCTGCAGCCATGCTGGATTCAAGCGTCATCGAGAGCGCCGCTGCTCGTATGACATTATCCGACGCTGCGAGCGCTGCGCAAATCGCTGGTGCAAGACGCCGCCGGACGGCCTCGCCGATGATGCACACATCCCTTGTGTTTTCGGCTTCATCCGCTATCGTCTCCACTATCGCGGCGATGTCGCGGACTGAGACTCGTTCCCGCACGACGTGCTGCAGGACACGTTGGACGAGACCGAGTGAGGCCATTTCGGGCACGACGCCTTTGACAGCAGCGGGCTGGGCCTGCTTGAGGTTGTCGAGCAGCGACTGTACTTCTTGTCGTCCGAGCAAGGCAGCCGCGTTGCGGCGCACGACCCGGTCGAGCAAACTCGTGAGCACGGCGATGGGGTCAACAGTCACCGCACCATTGTCGGGTTGCGTCGCCTGATCGGGTGCAAGCCACACGCCGCTCAAACCACTGGCAGGCTCGACGGTCGATTCCCCGGCAAGCTGTGACAGCGCTCGCGGAGTGCCCAAAGCCAGTGCACGATCCGGATGCACGTCACCGTGCGCGACCACGCGATCGCGTACGCGGATTGCGAAGGTGGATGGCGGCAGCGATAAGTCATCCTTCACGTGGACACCGGGCACGACGATGCCGAGATCCAGCGCGACGCGCCGCCGCACAAGTGCAATGCGCTCGAGGAGCACACCGGCTGCTGGCTGCTCGAGCATCGGCAGCAGCCGTTCGCCGACGTCGATGCGCAATGGGTCGATCCCTAAAAATCCGATGGCGTACTCGGGCCGGTGCTCGTGGGCGCGCTGACGATCGGCTTCTTGCGCGGACCGGTCGCGTTCCACGCGTCGCTGGCTGCGCAAGGCCGTAGTCGCCGTCACGAGCGTGACCGTGCCGAGCGCGCCAAACACGAGGTGTGGTAAGCCAGGCACGCATGCCATGACGATCATCGTGACACCGACCGTACGAAGCGCGGCCGGATGCGCGAACATCTGGCGTATCAAGTCGACACCCAGCGATGCATCCGACGCGGCCCGCGTGACCATGATGCCCATCGCGGTCGAAAGCAAGAATGCCGGCAGCGTCGTGGCGAGTGCGTTGCCGATCGACAGCAGTGGATACGTCTGCAGTGCGGTTGGCAGGTCGAGATGTTTGCCGATGACGCCGATCGCCATGCCGGCCACGACGTTGACCATGACGATCACGATGGCCGCGATCGCATCGCCACGTACGAACTTGCCTGCGCCATCCATCGCGCCGTAGAAGTCGGCCTCCGCTTGCACCGCGCGCCGCCGGGCGCGCGCTTGGCCGGCGTCGATGAGGCCGGTGTGCAGGTCTGC
>JAFANK010000207.1 GCA_019232725.1 Vulcanimicrobiota bacterium
AAGCTGCTCGACACCTCGGTCATCGTCGACGGCCGCGTGCTCGAGATCGCCGAAACGGGCTTCCTGGATGGCCGGCTCATGGTGCCGAAATTCGTGCTGCGCGAGCTGCAGCTGATCGCGGACTCTGCCGATCCCGTCAAGCGCAGCCGAGGACGGCGCGGCCTCGAAGTGCTCAATAAGCTACGCGAGATCTCCAAGGGCCTGGAGATCTCCGAGTTCGATGCACCCGAGCGCGACGTCGATGGCAAGCTGATCTCGCTTGGCCGCACGCTTGGTGCGCAGATCCTTACCAACGATTACAACTTGAACCGGGTGGCGAAAGTCCAAGGCGTTTCGGTGCTCAATATCAACGAGCTGGCCAATGCGCTCAAGCCGGTCGTGCTGCCCGGTGAAGAGATGGTGGTCAAGATCGTCAAGGACGGCAAAGAGCCAAACCAAGGTGTCGGATACTTAGACGACGGTACCATGATCGTCGTCGAGAACGGCAAACGCGTTATGGGTGAAGATGCCGAGGCAGTCGTCACCTCTGTGTTGCAGACAGCAGCCGGGCGCATGATCTTCGCCAAACTCAAGAGGTAGATATCACGGACGGCACCGTCTGCGCGATCTTGGCGGCAGCCGGCCGCGGCGAGCGCATGGGACAGCCAAAACAACTGTTATCCCTTGCCGGCAGGCCGATCGCAGCCTGGTCGCTCGCGGCGCTCGCGCACGCGCCGTCGGTGAACTCGATCGTCATCGCTTGTGAACCCGAGCAACGGCTGGCGTTTCAAGAACTCGCGGTCACGCACGGATGCGACAAGGTGACATACGTCGTCGGCGGCGGGGCGACGCGTCAGGAGTCGGTGTTCGCCGCGTTGCGGGCCATGAGCACCCCGAGCGAAATCGTCGTCATCCACGATGGAGCGCGACCGTTTGCCCGCAGCGGGCTCGTCGAAGCGGTCATCAAAAGCGCGCAGCGTACGGGCGGCGCGATCGCTGCGATCGCGGTCAAGGACACGATCAAACAGGTGGATGATGCTCAGGTGGTAGACAAAACGATCGCACGCAACCGGCTGTGGGCCGCGCAGACGCCGCAAGCATTTGCGTATGATGTGCTCTATAGCGCTCACGAGCGAGCGCAAGATGATGGATTTTTGGGCACGGACGATGCTGAACTGGTCGAGCGCCTCGGCAGCGCGAGTGTGGCCATAGTCGAAGGCGCGTCGGACAATCTCAAAATCACCACGCCTGAGGATCTCGTGGTCGCCGAGTGCCTTGCTACCCGTCAGGATGCACGACTGTGAGGGTTGGTTTTGGCTTTGACGCGCACCGGCTCGTTCCGGGCCGCCCGCTCGTCTTAGCCGGTTGCCGCGTGCCATTCGACAAGGGGCTTGAGGGGTATTCGGATGCCGATGTCGCGGCACACGCCGCCATTGATGCCATTCTCGGCGCGGCGGGTCTCGGCGATTGTGGCACGCTGTTTCCGGCGGGCGACCCACAGTTCGCCGGCGCCGACAGCGTGGAACTCTTGCGTCGCGCTGTGCAACAGGTGCGCGATGCCGGTTTTGCGGTCGGCAACTTGGACTGCACGATCGTGGCCGAGCGCCCGCAACTTGCACCGCATATCCAGCAAATGCGCGCCAATCTTGCAGCCGCAATCGGCGTGTCGCTGGATAGCTGCAACGTCAAAGCCAAACACACAGAAGGCATGGGCTACACGGGCGAAGGCATCGGTATGGCCGCTTACGCGGTGGCCACGTTGGTGCCGTGACGAAAGAGCAACAGCAAAGTTCGGATCTATCCGGTGAGAACGGGCAGAACGGTTATGGTACGATCACAAACCTTCCGCCATCGGTGAACGCCACGACCACCAGCATCGAGACGAGCAGCAGCTCGTAGTTCCAGCCAAGTCCGTCTTTGCCCCAAAAACCCGTCTTCCACACGAAGATCTTTTTCTGCAGCGCACCGAGCATGATGAGGATGAGCCCAGCGGCAGCCAGCTGCGGCCACACGCCGATGATGACCGCGATCCCACCGAGCACTTCAGCCACGCCGATGAAGATCGTGAGCGGCACGGGAAGGCCGACGCTTGCGGCTCGCGTGCCAGGGTCTTTGAGGTCGCGATAGCCGCTGTCGAAGAAGACCAAGCCGACCATGAATCGCAAGAACAGCAGTCCGTAATCTGTGTAGTGCGCGAGGTTGGGGAACACGGGCGCCTCCCTTCGACATGCGACGCCTCATGGCAGGGCAAGCCCACCGAGCGACGTAAGGGCGCATCATGCCTTCGTCCGTCCGTGTCCGCTTCGCTCCTTCGCCGACCGGCACGCTGCATGTC
>JAFANK010000217.1 GCA_019232725.1 Vulcanimicrobiota bacterium
TCGGGCAGGATCTGGAGATCGCGCGCGAGACCGCAGTCGTCGAGAACAGCTCGCGCGCGCTCAACCTCCTGCTCGAGACCGCCCGTGCGCTTTCGAGCGGCCTCGACCTCGCCGATCTGTTCGCCAAATTCCACTCGCTTGTCGGGCGGGTCATGGACGCGTCGCTCTTCGTCGCCGCGCTGTTGACGCCAGACGGGGATCAACTCGAGATCGAATACAGCGCGGAGTTCGGCCGGCGATCAGTGGAACGCGTCCGCTTGCCGCTGACCACCGTGTCGGGCGAGGTCTTGCGCTCCGGTCGTCCGGTCATCATCCATCGGCCAGAGGATTGGAACGCGTATCGATCCGTCACGCTCGGCGAAGCGCAGGAACCGGCATCGGCATTGATCGTGCCGATGAAGCTGGGCGACCGGGTCGTCGGCGTGTTATCGGTGCAGAGTCCTCGCGCGAATTCTTACTCGCAGACCGATTGCGATCTGCTCACCGCCATTTCTGAACAGGCGGCCGTGGCGGTCGAGAATCTCAAGAACCTGCGTGCCAGCACGCAGCGCGCTGCCGATCTCAACCTGCTCGTCGAAGTGGCGAGCGCAGTTTCGTCCGAGCTGGACCTGCACCGCGTCTTTGCCAAGATCCATGAACAGGTCAAACGCGTGATCGATGCACCGCTGTTCTTTGTCGCGCTGCGCGCGGGAGAAAGCGAGAACGTCACGCTCGAGTACTTGGTTGAAGGCGAACGGATCTTCCCGCCGGCCGAACACAGCCTGCGTGGCACGATCGTCGGCCGGGTGATCGAAACGAGTAAGCCGGTGCTCGTACGCAATACGCAAGAGCGCGACCGTTTGACCACTAAACGCATCGGCGAGGGCCCGACCACGGTGCAATCGATCGTCGCGGTCCCGATGAACGTGGGCGGCAAGACCATCGGCGCGATTTCGACCCAGTCGTACGAGGCAGACGCCTACGATGAGCGCCACCTCAAACTGCTCTCTGCCATCGCCGAGCAATCGGCGGTCGCGGTGCAGAACGCTAAGCTCTACGAGCGCGCCAAAGAGCTCGCCGAAAACGATGCCCTGACCGGTCTGCCTCACCAGCGCTCGGTGCAAGAGCGCCTGGCGTATGAGGTCAAGCGTTCCCGGCGCAGCAGTTCCCGGCTGGCCCTGCTCATGATGGACATCGATAAGTTCAAGGCCTTTAACGACACCTACGGGCATCCCGTCGGCGATCGCGTGCTCAAAGAAGTCGCGGCCGTGCTGCGCCGCGTCGCTCGAGAGACAGACGTCATCGGCCGCTACGGCGGCGATGAGTTCTGCGCGATCTTGCCCGAGACCGATCGCGAGTCCGCATGGCGTTTCGCCGAACGTCTGGAAGCAGAGGTCGCGCGCGAACCGTTCCAAATCGATGAGCGGCAGTCGATTCCAATCCGGCTCTCCATCGGCATCGCCGTCTATCCCGATGAATGCGAAGGACGAGACGATCTGATCGGCGTCGCAGACGCGGCGCTCTACGCCGCCAAGCGCGGCGAAGCGCAACGGGCGATGAAATCAGAAGACCTCATGGCCACGCTCGAGGGTGACCTCAAGCCCTTCGCTGCGTATATCGCCGCTCTTGCCAACTCTAGCCGCACCAAACGCGATCAGCTCATCAAAGTCAATAAGCTTGCGTCGCGATATGCGAAGGCCGTTGAGCTCGACGACCATCAGCGGCACGTGCTCTTGTGCTCGGCGGCGCTCTTAGACATCGGCGAGCTGGCCATCCCCGGGCTCATCTTGAGCAAGCCGGGCAAGCTGGAAAAAGAAGACTACGAGATCATCAAACGCCACGCCGAGCTCGGCTACGAGATGCTCAAGGGGCTCAAAGACTGCGATGCGATCGCCATGGTCGTGCGCCACCATCAGGAACGCTACGACGGCGCAGGTTACCCGCACGGGCTCGCGGGCGACGACATTCCGCTGCTCTCACGGATTCTTTCCGTGCTGGAGGCATACGCCGCCATGACGAGTGATCGTCCCTATCGGCGCGCCATGTCGCATGAGGAAGCGGTGACCGAGTTGCGCAAGAGCGCAGGCACGCAGTTCGAACCAAAAATCGTCGAGCGGTTCTTGACGCTGGAACTGTAGCGGCCGGCGCCAGAGCGCCGGCCGTACACCGTTTAGTTTTTGCTCGGTTCGCGGACGGGCTTCAGCTTGACGAGCGCGAGCGCGAAGTGGGCACCGATATCTTTGCGCACGAGATAGCCGTCAGGGATCCGGTCGAAGACCGCAAAGCCCTCGGCTTGCGCCTTTTCCAAACTGTCGAATACGCGAATGCCGTTCATGGGACTGCCTAGGAGGCCAATGCCCCCGCTGTCGCCTGCTCGATTGCGTGGCGAGCATCGCTCAAGCGATCGACCACAGCGAACATCCTGCTCACGCCCGTGAAGTCCATCAGCCTGCGCACGGCTGGGTTCGCGCAGACCACATACGAGGTTGCGCCGGCATCGTCAAGCTTCTTCAGGCCTGAGATGAGCGACCCGAAGCCCGAGGAGTCGACGCTTTGCGTTTGCGACATGTCGACGATGACCGATGCCGGGTGCCGTTGCGCGAGGCGTGTGACGGAGCGCGCAAAGCGTCGCGCGCCGGTGACGTCGAACGACGCACCGATGGCGATGGTCTCCGGTTGCGCAAGAGCGCTGCGCCGGAGTGGAATGGTTCTGAGTTTCATGTCTGTCATGGCCGCGGACGGCCTCCTTGTGTTCTACCCTTATGTACGTTCCAGCGTTGCAAAGGTGACGGATTGTTGCCGTCGCCGCCGACATGCCGGTGTGTCGTTTGTCTCATGCGAGGCGACGAATGCGGTACAGCTACCCAAACGACCGTGTTTGGCGCCGTTCCCGCTACCGTTCGAGATAGAAACGTCGGCGTGCTTGTATTATTGCACCCGATCGGTTAAATTATGGTGAACTTTTGGCAGTTGTGCGTGAGAGAAACTAAGTGATTTTCAAGAAACTCTCAGCGGCAGTCGTGGTCGGCTGCGCTTTGCGGTAATTGCCGATCGTGATGCGCAACGCTTCGAGCACGCGCTCCGGATAATCTCGCTTTCTCTCAGGATACCCACCAAGAAAATCTTCTATTTCTTTCGTGGTCAGCTGCTCGGCCTCGCTCACCGTCTTGCCCTTGACGAGCGACGTGACGATGGCACAGGTGGCCACGCCAAAACCGCAGCCGGTCGTGAAATAGCTGATATCCTCAATCCGCTCGTCAGGCGCTACCTTAAGGTAGAAGGTGTACATGTCGCCACACGAATCGGAGAAATACTCGCCCGTCGCCGTCGGCTGCTCCATCTGGGCGAACCCATGGCGGTTGGTGACGAGCTCTTGGAACTTGGGAAAATCCATCAGCGCTCCCCTGTCAGCACGGCGACCTGACCGCTTTTCTGCGCAGCCGGCCCCGGGTTGAAACTAAACTCAAATTCACAACGGTCATCGCCATGCGAGATCGACTTGACCTGCCGCGGTTGCTCCGGCAGCACTTCACCCATGAGCGTGTGCACCATGGTGCAGATCTCGGGATGCGATGCGACCGTATCCCGGAAGGGACAATTGAATTCGCGGAACGCGAAGCCGGTCGGCGTCTTCTCGTATTCAACGACGACGCCGCGCTCGCGCAAGAAACGTGCCAGCTCGGCAACCCGATCGGGGAAATCCTTGCCGTCGAAGCGGGCTGCATGCCGGCGGGCCGAACGGCGGCCGATATTGGCGAAGAGCTCTTGCAACTTGTTCGCGCCGCCCTCGCGGTGCAGCTCATCCAACAACACGTTGAGCAGCAACGGGTAGCGCTGCGGGAAGAGTCGCTCGCCTTCACTCGTAAGGAAGTAGACAAGCGTGGGCTTCGTGCGCCCGATGCGCTCGGCGCGCTCGCTGACGAGACCATCCCGCTGCAGGCGCGCGAGATGCTGACGGATGGCATTGGCCGTGACGCCATGCTCGTCGGCCAGCGCAGCCGCGGTTCGGGTGTGGTGCCGTTTGAGCGACTCGACGATGCGCCCGCGAGTGGTCTGGAAGAAGCTTGGTTCTCTCATCAGCGTGCCAATAGTTTGCCTGGCGGAACGGACGAGTTCCGGCGAGGGTGGTATACCAAGTATATAGAATGTAGCATAGATTTTCAAGACTTATCTTGACTATTGTCCGTGAAGGGCCGTAAAATCGAGGCAGAACGCAGGCCGCCAATCCTGGCCGGCCGCCGCAATTGCGGGCCGTTCGCCGGGCCCGCATTTCGAAAGGATCAACGTGGCTGACCATCTCCTTCACATCACCGATCTGCACGTTAGCGTCGCCGGCAACGAGATCATCCGCGGCCTGGATCTAACCGTGAACCGTGGCAGCGTCCACGCGCTCATGGGGCCGAACGGTTCCGGAAAAAGTACGCTGTCGCTCGCGCTCATGGGTCATCCGAAATACACGATCACCAAGGGCGATATCAAATTCAAAGGCCAAAGCATTGTGGAGCTGTCACCGGACGAACGTGCGCGCCTGGGTATGTTCTTGGGTTTCCAATACCCATCGGCTGTGCCCGGGGTCTCGGTGGCCAACTTCCTGCGCAACGCGCTCATGGCCCATCACAAAGGGTCGTCCCCGTTGACGCCGGCGAAGTTCAAGCAGCTGCTGGACAACGGTATTCGCAAACTGAAGATGGATCCGGCGGTGCTTGCCCGGTATGTCAATGATGGGTTCTCGGGCGGCGAGAAGAAGCGGCTGGAGATCCTGCAGGCGCTCGTGCTCGAGCCCGATCTCGAGATCCTCGATGAGACAGACTCCGGCTTGGACATCGACGCGCTGCGCATCATCGCTGAGGGCATCGAGGCCCAGCGCACGGGTGAGCGCGCCATCTTGCTCATCACGCACTATCAACGCATTCTGAATTATCTGAAGCCCGACGTCGTGCACGTCATGGTGCGCGGCAAGATCGTCCGGGAAGGTGGCCCAGAGCTCGCCGCAGAGCTTGAGGCCAAGGGGTACGACCCGCTTATCAAAGAGCTTGTGGAGGCCTGACAGCATGGCAACGCAACAAAAAACGCTCGTCGACAAAGAGTATAAATACGGTTTTCGCGACGAGAACGTCGCCTACACGTTCAAGGCGCGCAAAGGCATCGATCACGAGATCGTCGAGCAGATCTCGCAGATGAAGAACGAGCCGCAGTGGATGCGCGATTTCCGCCACCGCTCGCTCGACATCTTCATGGCCAAGCCGATGCCGGCGTGGGCGAACCTCGAGCTGCTCGGCCAGATCGATTTCAACGACATCTACTATTATATGCGCGCGTCTGATGTGGTCGGCAAGACCTGGGACGAAGTGCCTGAGGAGATCAAGCGAACCTATGACCGTCTCGGTGTCCCCGAGGCCGAGCGCAAGTTCCTGGGCGGCGTGACCGCGCAATACGATTCCGAAGTCGTCTATCACAGCATCCGTACCGACTTGGAAGCCAAGGGCGTGCTGTTCTCCGATATGGACACCGGCTTGCGCGAGCACGAGGACATCGTGCGCGAGCACTTCGCGACAGTCATTCCGCCCGCCGACAACAAGTTCTCCGCGCTCAACTCGGCCGTGTGGTCGGGCGGCTCGTTCATCTGGGTGCCGCCGGGCGTGCGCGTGGATGTCCCGTTGCAGGCGTACTTCCGCATCAACGCCGAGAGCATGGGCCAATTCGAGCGCACCCTCATCATCGCCGAGCCGGGCTCGTTCGTGCACTATATCGAGGGGTGCACGGCGCCGACATACTCGAGCAATTCGCTGCACTCGGCCGTGGTCGAGCTCATCGCCAAAGAAGGCGCGCACATCCGCTACACGACCATCCAGAACTGGTATAAGAACATCTATAATCTCGTGACGAAGCGCGCGCTAGCGCACAAGAACGCCCACGTCGAGTGGGTGGACGGCAACATCGGCTCGCGGCTCACGATGAAGTATCCATCGGTGTACATGGTGGGCGAAGGCGCGCGCGGCGATGTGCTCTCCATAGCGTATGCGAGCGAGGGCCAGCATCAAGACGCCGGGTCGAAGATGGTGCACGCCGCACCCAACACGACCTCGATCATCACGAGCAAGTCGGTGAGCAAGGGCGGTGGGCGCACGAGCTATCGCGGCTTGGTCAAAGTCTACGACGGCTGTGAGGGCGTCAAGTCCAACGTGCGCTGCGACGCACTGCTCATGGATCCGGAATCCCGCTCAGACACCTATCCGACGATGGAGATCGACGCCAAAGACGTGCGCATCGAGCACGAGGCGACCGTCTCCAAGGTGGGCGAAGAGCAGCTCTTCTACGTCATGAGCCGCGGACTGTCCGAGGTCGAGGCCACGACGATGATCGTCAACGGCTTCTTCGAGCCCTTCGTCAAGGAACTGCCAATGGAGTACGCGGTCGAACTCAATCGGCTCATCGCGCTCGAGATGGAAGGCTCGGTCGGCTAAATTGGCGACGAATATCGAAAGGGCTCCAGACGTCGATCGCGCGGCGATCGAGCAGCTCGTCAAGAGCGAACCGGATTGGCTCGGCGATCTTCGCCGAGCCGCCTTTACGCGCTACGAGGAGCTCCCACAGCCGGATGCGACAACGCCGGGCTGGCGGCGGCTGTCGCTCGAGGGCATCGATCTGCGCGCGCCGCGACCTGCGCCAACCGTTTTCACGACGCAGGTGTCGGCCGCGGACCGAGAACGCGGCCTCGTCGTCTGCTCGCTTGCCGATGCTGCGCGATCGCATGAAGGCGACGTCCGCCAAGCGCTCTCGATCGAGCACAAAGGGAAGTCGGTCGGGCGCTATGCTGCAATCGCCGAGGCCGCCTGGCAAGATGGTGTCTTCGTCTATGCACCGGCGCACTTCGTCGCCCAAGAGCCCGTGCGCATCGAGCTCTCCTCGGGGACGTATCCGCGCGTTATGGTGCTCGCGGGTGAGGGCGCACAGCTCACCGTGGCTGAGACGCACCGCGAACAGGACCCTGTATCTGCGGGCGTCGTCGATCTGCTCTGCGGTGGCGGTGCGGTCGTCCGCTACCTGCACGTGCAGGACTGCGCACGGACCGCCGCGGCCTTTTCCCATCAGCGGGCGATGCTGGAACGCGATGCACGTCTGATCACGCTCAACTTCGGGATCGGCGGCCGCTTCGCGCGCACCGACGTGGAAGTGGAGTTGCGCGGACCTGGCGCTGAAAGCGACATGCTGGGTCTGGTCTTCGCCGAGGATCGGCAGCAATTCGACTACCGCACCCTGCAGGGACATCGCTCTCCCAACACGCGTAGCGATCTGCTCTTCAAGGCGGCGCTCGACGATCAGTCGCACGCGTCGTACACCGGCGTCATCGTGATCGACCGCGGCGCGCAGCGCAGCGATGCGTACCAAGCCAATCGCAATCTCTTGCTGAAGGAAGGCGCGCGCGCCGACACCGAGCCGATGCTCGAGATCGAAGCGGACGACGTGCGCTGCACCCATGGCGCGACGGTTGGGCCCGTCGACGAGGAACAGCTCTTCTACGCCCGTAGCCGCGGCTTAGAAGCCGATGCGGCTGCACGACTTATCGTCGAAGGGTTCTTCGCTGAAGTGTTCGAGAAGTTCGGCAACCCCGCTGTGACCGATTCCCTGCGCAGCGCGGTCGCGCCGCACCTCGGACGCGTCGGCGCCGTCTAAGAAAATGCCGTCGCAAACCGTCGCCGTCGCCCGCCGCGACGAGATCCCTGAGGGCAAGGTCAAAGTCGTCGACGTCAACGGCGTGCGCATCGCGTTGTGCAACTATGGCGGGCGCATCTACGCCATCGATGACGTCTGCACGCACGATCGTGGGCCGCTCGGGCAAGGCGAGCTGATCGGCCACGAGATCGAATGCCCGCGGCATGGCGCGCGCTTCGATGTGGAGAGCGGGCGTGCCACGCGCCTGCCCGCTGTACGCCCGGTCCGTACCTATCCCGTGCACGAGCGCGACGGCGCTATCGAGGTTGAGGTGCAGACATGAATGCCGCTGTGGCTCGGACGCCTGCGCCGCTGTCGTTCAGCCCCGCTGAAGTCGAACAGATCCGAAAAGATTTCCCGATCCTGCAAGAGCGTCCACATGGCAAGCCGCTCGTGTTCCTCGACAGCGCTGCGTCGTCGCAGAAGCCGGTGCAAGTCATCGAGGCGATGGACGATTATTATCGCCGCTACCATGCTAATATCCACCGCGGTATCTACCATATCAGCGAACTGGCGACCGAAGCGTATGAAGAAGCGCGCGCAAAAACC
This sequence comes from Vulcanimicrobiota bacterium, assembly GCA_019232725.1. Taxonomy (GTDB): domain Bacteria; phylum Vulcanimicrobiota; class Vulcanimicrobiia; order Eremiobacterales; family Eremiobacteraceae; genus JAFANK01. Next base: position 8,242 of record JAFANK010000217.1, read on the forward strand.
GCTCGCTTCATCGGCACGCCATGTGCGGCGGAATGCATTTTTGTCCGCAACGCGACCGAAGCTCTCAACCTTATCGCCTACGCCTGGGGACGGCATCATATCAATGCCGGTGATGTCATCCTCACGACTGAAATGGAACACCACTCCAACTTGGTGCCCTGGCAGATCCTGGCGCAAGAAAAGCAAGCCGTGCTGCGGTTCGTGCCGATCACCTCAGATGGCCGCCTCGATCTCACCAAGCTCGACGATCTCCTCGATGGCGCTAAGCTGTTCGCCTTCACCGCGGTCAGCAACACGCTCGGCACCATCAACCCCGTGCAACACCTGTGCGCGCGAGCTCGCAGCGCCGGAGCGGTGACGGTGGTGGATGCCTGCCAGGCGGTGCCGCGTATGCCGGTCGACGTCACCCAGTGGCAATGCGATTTCATGGCCTTCTCGTCGCACAAGATGCTGGGACCGACGGGCATAGGCGTGCTCTGGGGACGCAAAGAGCTTTTGGACGCGATGCCGCCGTTTTTGGCCGGCGGCGGCATGATCAATGTGGTCAAGTACGATAGCTCGACCTATGCCGACGTGCCCGCGCGTTTCGAAGCCGGCACGCCTGCTATCGCCGAAGCTGTCGGTCTGGGCGCTGCCGTCGACTATCTCGAAGCGCTGGGCATGGTGCGCATTCATGCGTCGGAGCTCGAGCTCGCACGGGTCGCCTTGCAAAAGCTCGGCGCCGTGAAGAACCTCGTCATCTACGGACCGGGCATCGATCACCGCACGGGCGTCATCTCCCTGACCGTCGGTGATATCCATGCGCACGACCTCGCAAGCATCCTCGATCGCGAGGGCATCTGCGTGCGCGCGGGTCATCATTGCAATCAGCCGCTCATGGAGAAGCTGGGCGTGCCCGCCACAACCCGTGCATCGTTCTACATCTATAACACACCGGCCGAGATCGATGCGCTCGTGGCCGGCATCGAGACCGCCAAGCGGATCTTCAAGATCGCGTAATATTCCTCATGAACGACATCGCCGGCATGGATGAGCTCTATCGCGACTTCATCCTCGACCACTATCGCAATCCACGCAACGCAGGCACGCTTGCCCATCCGGACGCTTCGTTCGAGGACAATA
>JAFANK010000276.1 GCA_019232725.1 Vulcanimicrobiota bacterium
ATGCGCAAGATGGATCGGTCGTCGTCATGCGGGCGCGCACCGGTGAGATCCTCGCGCTTGCCAACTATCCGAATTTTGATCCCAACCATTTCTCGGCAGCCCCGCAAGCGGCATGGAGAGACCAAGCCGTCACCGATCCCTACGAGCCCGGCTCGACGTTCAAACTCATCACCGCAACGGCCGCGCTCGATTCGGGTAGCGTGTCGACGGACGACACCTTTCCCGCGCTCGACGAACTGCGCGTCGGTGGTCGCGTGATTCACAACGCCGATGACGGTTTGATGGCATCCGGCCACGCGCAAGAGACGCTCGACGATATTGTCACCTATTCGCACAACGTGGGTGCGGCGCAGGTGGCGATGCGCGTCGGCAAGAGCACGATGTATGAGTACATACGCCGCTACGGTTTTGACGAGCCCACCGGGATCGACGTGCCGGGGGAAAGCGCCGGCATCGTCGGCGTGCCGGACGACTGGTGGGGCTCACGGCTTGCGACGATCGGCTTCGGTCAGGGCGTCTCGGTCACACCCCTTGCGCTTGCCCGCGCGTATGCGGCGATCGCTAATGGCGGCGTGCTCATGCGACCGCTCATCGTCCGCGCACTGGTCGCGCCTGACGGCACGGTCGTGCAGCGGTTCGAACCGCAATCCGTGCGACGCGTCATGTCCGCACAAACGGCGGCCGAGCTTTTGAGCATGCTTCGCAACGTCGTCCGCCGCGGCACGGCCAAGGGCCTGGCGATTTCCGGCTACGCGCTTGCGGGAAAGACCGGTACCGCGCAAATGGTGATCGACGGTTCCTATGTCCCCGGCGCGTACACCGCGTCATTCGTCGGCATCGTACCCGCGGACAGACCGCAATACGTCGTGTTGGTGAAGATCGACCGCCCACAAGGGGCGTATTACGGAAGCATTGTGGCCGCACCAGCGTTTCGCGAGCTCACGCGGAGAGTGTTGTGGCGAGAGGGCGTCTTGCCACGGCGAATGGCGACGGCGGTCGATCCGTTGCTCGTGCCGGATATGCCGGTATCAGAGCAGCATGGCACGGCGGCGGGAGAGATAGGCGGCACGACGAGAAAACGATAATGATGTCATCCGTCATCACCGAGCCGCTCGAGCATCTTTTCACTGGCGTGCCGGCGCGGATAGTTGGCGACCCCCGCACGCCGATCACGTCATTGACCACCGATTCTCGCGCCGTCAAGCGTGGAGCGCTGTTCTTTTGCTTGCGCGGTGAACACGCCGATGGTCACGAGTTCGCCGCCACGGCTGTGGCGGCCGGCGCGGCCGCAGTCGCGGCCGAGCATCCGCTTGCGCTGCCGCCGGATATCCCCATCGTGCTCGTCCCCGACACGCTTGCGGCCCTTTCCAAAGCCGCAGCCCGCCTCTATCACGACCCTAGTCAAGCGCTGACAATGGTGGGCGTGACCGGTACCAACGGCAAGACGACGACAACGTTTTTCATCGAGGCTATTGCGCGCGCGGCCGGTCACACTTTTGGCGTGGTCGGCACGCTTGGTGCGCGCCTCGGGGCACAGGCGGCGCTGCCACTCGCTAATACGACGCCCTTCGCCCACGATCTGCAGCGCTTGCTCGCCGGATTCCGTGACACTGGCGCACAAGGTGCAGTGCTCGAAGCGTCAAGCCACGCGCTCGCGCTGCACCGTCTCGATGACGTGCACTTCGACGTCGCCGTGCTCACGAATCTCACGCAAGACCACCTCGACTTCCACAAGAACTTCGAGGACTATCGCGACACAAAACGCAGGCTCTTCTCACGCGATGCCGGCAAAGACCAAGCACCGGTCGCGGTGCTCAACGTCGATGACGCCGAAGGCCGCGCCCTTGCAAGCAGCGTGCCGCGGCGCCTCACCTATGGCGTGGAAAACCCGGAAGCCTTGCTGCGCGCAACGGGCGTGTCGCTGCACGCGGGCGGCGCGCGCTTTTCGGTGGGGAGCTTACGGCCGGCACCGTTTGTGATCCAGCTGCCTGGCGCGTTCAACGTCGCCAACGCGATGGCCGCGATCGGCGCTGCGTGCGCGCTCGATTACGACGTCGAAGCGATTGCGGAGGGCCTCGCATCGTTGCGCGAAGTACCCGGGCGGATGGTCTCGATCCCTGCCGGCGATGTCGGCATCTTCATTGACTATGCGCACACGCCGGATGGCCTCGAAAACGCGCTGCATACGGTGCGCGGGCTGACGAGCGGCCGCCTGATTTGCGTGTTCGGCTGCGGCGGCAATCGCGACGCTTCGAAGCGGCCGGCAATGGGTCGGATAGCGCAGGCGATCGCAGACCATGTCATCTTGACGACCGACAACCCCCGCCACGAAGATCCGCGAGCGATCATCGACGACATCCTCGCCGGCATGGACAGCACGGGCAGCATCGACCGGATTGACGACCGGTTATCGGCGATCACGCGTGCCATCCAGCAGGCGCGGCCCGGTGACTGCGTGCTCATCGCCGGCAAAGGGCACGAAGAGTATCAGCTCTTCGGCGACGAGCGGCGCCCGTTCTCCGACGCGCAAGCCGCGCGCGCCGCGCTCGAACAGGTGGCGCGATGAGCCTCCCGTTCGCACGCTTTCTCGAAGCTTGCCAGGGACGCTTCGTCGCCGATGCGACTGTCGTTCCCACCACGCTACGGCCAAGCACGGATTCGCGTAACCTCATCGCGGGCGAGACGTTTGTGTGCTTGCGCGGACCCCACTACGACGGCCATGACTTTATCGCTGACGCGCTCGCGCGTGGCGCAGTCGCCTGCGTCGTAGACGACACCGCGAAAGTGCCGCGTGGGACTGCTGTTCCTATCATCCGCGTCGCCGACGCGAAAGCGGCGTACCTTGCGGGTGCGAAAGCAGCGCGCGCTGCGTTTCGGGGGCAACTCGTCGCCGTGACCGGGTCCAACGGTAAGACGACGACAAAAGAGTTCGCCGCGCAGATCGTCGGGGTTCACCGCCGCGTGCTCGCGACACCACATAACGAGAACAACGAGTTGGGAGTCGCCAAACTCTGCTACCGGTTGGATGACGACGTCGATATCGCGATCTGCGAATTCGGCGCACGTAAGCCCGGCGATATCGAGCAGCTGGTCGATATCGCGTCACCGGGCATCGCCATTCTCACAGGCGTCGGCGAGGCGCATCTCGAGTACTTCCGCGACAAAGAGGAGCTGGCGCGCACGAAGTTCGCCGTGTTTTCCAGTGGCGCACAGTCGGTATGCAGTGCCGCCGATACATGGTCGCGCATGCTGGCAGCCGAGGCTGAGCTGGATGCGAGCACGTTATGGGTGCGACTGCTGGGCGATCCCGTTATGTCGGGCATCATGCTCGAAGCTGGCGGAGTACGTGACGAGCAGGTCGCGATCACATTCGGCGCGTCGCACGCCTTTGCGACCTGGGCGTTGCCGGGACTCCACAACTTACGCAACGCATTGCTCGCCGCGGGCGCCGGCATTCTCGCGGGGCTCAGTCTCGAGGAAGCGCTTGGTGCGTTTGGACGGCTGCGCCTACCCGCGGGCCGATTTGAATCGCATATCTTGGCGAGCGGGGCTACGCTCGTCTACGATGCCTACAACGCAAGCCCCAGCTCGATGCTCGCATCGCTGCAGACGTTCGCTGCGATGCCAGCCGCCCGCCACATCGCGGTGCTCGGCAGCATGGCCGAGCTTGGTGATCAGGCGGCGCACATGCATCGCGAACTGGGAGCGGCCGCTGGGTGTTTGGGCCTCGACGAGCTCTACTGTGGGGGGCCCTTTGCCGCGGAGCTGGCAGCAGGAGCGCGAGCTGCTGGCATGCACGCCGTGCAGACGTTTGCGAGCAATGATGAGATAAGCGAAAACTTGTCGCGCGCAGTGCGCCTCGGCGATTGCATCTTGCTCAAAGGATCGCGCGTCCAGAAAATGGAGCAGATCTTGCAGCGGTTAGCGGCGCCCGGAATGCTCGCATCGTGAACCGTGATTCGTTCGCGATCGACATCGTCGGTCTGCCGCGCCAGTTGCTCGCCGTCCCCGTGCGTACGCCACTCGTGCGGCCGGGTGACGATCTTCCAAAACTCGTGAGCGATTGTCTCGCGGGGATGCAAGCCAGCGACGACGTCATCTGCGTGTCGGAGACGATCGTCGCGATAGCGCAGGGACGATCCATTCCCGCCGAAAGCATTCGTCCGTCACGGCTCGCCAGGATGCTCGCCCAACAAGCCGGTTCTTATGCGACGATGAACCAACCCGAATCCGTCCAGTTGGTGTTAGAAAATGTCGGCACGATCAAAGTGCTGGCCGCGGCCGCCGCTGGCGCTGCGGGACGCCTGGTCGGCCGTCGCGGAGATTTCTATCGCATCCTCGGGTCAGCCGTTGCGGAGATCGATGGATACACGGGGACGATGCCGCCGTACGAACGGCACATCGTGCTCGGACCCAAAAACCCGCACATCGTCGCGCAGACGATCGCGCACGTCTGTGGCGCTCATGCGTGCGTGGTGGACGCGAACGATCTCGGCAAGGCGGAGGTGCTGGGCGCGAGCGCAGCAGTTCGCGCCGATGTGGTACGCTACTGTCTGCTCTCCAATCCCGCCGGCAATTCCGACCAGCAAACCCCGCTCGTCATGCTCAAATATCGGCCGCAACCAGGCGCACCTGGGCGGTCGCCATTGCTCCAAGCCGCATGACGGCGGCTGCGACGCCGGTCGTCATGCTGGCGGGCGCCGTGACCGCCGCCGTCGTCATCCCGCTCTTGATCGCCATCCAGCAGCGCGCGCGCTTGGGCCAGCACGTCTATGAAGATGCGCCGGCGACGCATTCCGCAAAACAAGGAACGCCCACCGCCGGCGGTGTTGCGTTCTTGGCCGCGGCGCTCGCCGGCTTTGCGCTCACCGGCGCCAAGCCGCAGTCATTGCCGCTCCTCATCTTGACGCTCGCCGCGGGGCTCATCGGCTTGACCGACGACATGCTGATCATGCGCGCCCGTCGCGCGCTCGGGCTTCGTGCGCGTGCGAAGTTCACGCTGGTCGCACTCGTCGCAGCAGCGTACGTCGCCTGGGTTTATACGACCGGCGTTGCGGGCGTGCAGCAAACGTGGTTTGGCACCAGCTTTACGCTGCCGCTGTGGGCATGGGCGTTGCTCGCCGTGCTCGCGATCGTCGGTGCAGCCAACGCGGTGAATCTGACCGACGGTCTCGATGGTCTGGCAGCGGGCGCGACCGTGCCTGCGCTCATCGCGCTCCAGCTCACCGCACGTTACCAGGGGGTGACCGCAGTCCAGGGGATTGGCGACGCAGTGCTCGGGTCGCTGCTGGTGTTCTTGTGGTTCAATCGCCATCCGGCGAAGATCTTCATGGGCGATACGGGTTCGCTCGCGCTCGGCGCGCTACTAGCGGGTCTTGCCATTCAGGCTGGAGCGCTTTTGCTATTGCCGCTCTTCGGCATCGTCTTCGTGGCCGAGGCGCTCTCCGTGATCGTGCAAGTCGTGAGCTTCAAGACGACCGGCCGGCGCGTCTTGCGCATGAGTCCGTTGCATCATCACTTCGAGCTGTCCGGTTGGCGGGAGACGGTCGTCACCGCGGCGTTCATCATGACGGCGGTCGTGATCGCGGCTGCGACCTGGGTCACCTGGTGGTCGACCACGGTGCGGGCCGCGCGGCTCTCATGACGAACACTGGAGGCGCGGCGATGGGAGCAGATGTTTAGAAGGGGCGACAAGGTCGTGGTGATCGGCGTAGGACGCAGCGGTCTTGCCACCGCCGAAGTCCTGCGTTCTCGTGGTATCCGCGTGACAGCCTATGACGACAAGCCGCTGGAGTTGCTCTCGGGCCAGACGCGCGACGCGCTCGCGCGCATGCGTGTCACCCTTGTCGGTCCAAGCGAGTTAGAAGCGGCCATTGAAGCGTCCAAAGCAGCAGTCGTGTCGCCCGGCGTGCCGCTCACCCATCGAGCGGTCGCGCGCGTCTACGACGCCGGTCGCCCCGTCATCTCTGAGATCGAGCTGGCGTACAG
>JAFANK010000284.1 GCA_019232725.1 Vulcanimicrobiota bacterium
GAATGGCGGCCGGCCAGCGCGTGGACCTCTGGCTCGTCCACGATAATGCCGAGCGTCACGTGACGCTCGTAGCGCCGTCAGTGCCGTATAGCATTCCGGCACGAGTGAGCTTTGTGGTGCGCAGTCTCGGCACGCTCGTCTTCGTGGTCGTCGGCGGTTCGCTTGTGATCTTGCGCCCGAGCACGATGACCTGGGGCTTCTTTTTGTATTGTCTCGGTTTTGGCCCGGGCATCGCGCTGGGGGGCTTCGCACGTTTTCCCACGCCAGCACAACATCTGCCCTTTATCCTTCTCGTTGACATCCTCAGTGCCGCGGGCACCGTTGGCATCCTGGTCTTCGCGCTGCGCTTTTTGGCCGACGATCCTGCGCCGTGGCGCAAAGCGCTTGAACGTTCCGTGCCCTACATGTTCGTCGCCTTCGCAGTGCTCATCGCATACCCCGACGTCGCCAACTTGGTGCTGGGATGGCCGGCTGAAACTCCGCAGCGCGTCATGCTCACGCTTCAGGGTCTCGCTTTTGCGGTGACGATCGGCGCCGCAGTGCAGACCTATCTCTACGGACGCCCGGAGAACAGGCCGCGCATGCAGTGGGTCGTGGTCGGCCTATGCATCGGCATCCTCGGCACGTACCTCGGTGTGATCTTGCTCTACAGTTCGGAGCTGCCATTCAACCCGCCGCGCTGGCTGCAAAGCGCACTGCTGACGTTCAATGTATGCTTGCCGATATCGATCGCGTACGCGGTGATCCGACATCGCGTGCTCGAGGTGAGCTTCGTCGTCAGCCGTGCGCTGATCTACGGCGCGTTGACCTTCATCGTGTTGAGCTTATTCGCGTTCATCGACTGGTTCGTCGGGCGCGAACTCGAGGCGGTGCGTCTGGCAGCCTATGTCGAGATCGCAGTCGCTATCGGCTTGAGCTTTTGGCTCAACACGCTCGAGAAACGCGTGGAGACCGTGGTTGCAACGGTGTTCTTCCGGGCACGGCAACAGGCGATGCTTCGTCTCGAACGCGCAACAGAGGCGCTGCGCCACGCATCCAAAACCTCGACGGTCTTCGACTACTTGGTGCGCGAGCCCGTGGAGGCGCTTTCCCTCTCATCAGCGGCGCTCTTCCGCTCCGACGAGCCCCAACCCAGCGTCGACGCGTTCTCACGCGTGTCCGACATCGGCTGGCGCGGTGCGACCGCGAGCACGATCGAGCATGATGATCCTGTCGTTCTCGAGCTTTTGGCCGAAGATGAACCGTTGCGCCTGGCTGAGATCGGCTGGCATCACGATGGCCTTCCGCAGGGCAACTTATCGCCGATCCTCGCGGTGCCGATCGTTCGGCGGGAGCTTGTGGGCATCGTGCTCTACGGCCCACACACGAACGGCGCCGACATCGATCCCGAAGAGATGCGTGCGCTGTTCCGCCTCGCACGGGCAGCCGAGGCGACCTACGACCACCTGCGCGCGCTCGAGCTCGAGGCTCGCGTCGACGAGCTCCAGCAAGAACTCACGAAGCTGTGCACGCGCGAAGGTGAGGCCGCGGGCTAGCCGAACGACGCGCTAGCACACCATGCCGTTCTTCGTTCATGATGGACTGCGTTTGCAGTATTTCGAAACCGGCGAGGGTCCACCCGTGCTGCTCATCCATGGGTGGGGCGGCCGGGCGCGGCGTCAGTGGCACGCATCGGTCACCGAACTGCGTTCCTTCTACCGGTTTTTCGGGTTGTCGCTGCGCGGGCACGGGCAATCTGAAGAGATGGGCGACCCCGAGTATTCGTTGAGCGACCTGGCCGCTGATTGCGATGCCTTGCGAGTCATCACCGGCGTCGAACGGTGGGCGGTCGTCGGCTATTCCCTCGGCGGCATCGTCGCGCTCAAGTATGCGAGTCTGTATCCCGATCGCGTGAAGGCCGTCTGTGCGGTCTCACCGATGATCGTGCCGCTGTGGCTCGCTTTGGTCATGCGCTATCTCCGTTTGCCCGTGGCTTACGGGTTGCGCTTGGCGCGCGCCTTGCCGCCGTCGCTCTCCGGCAAGATGCTGCACAACGTCGCCAAGACACGCTTGCGCACGCTCTTCCACACGGTCGACCTCATGAAGCAGTGGGAGCCCAAAACGACCGGCATTCCAGCATCGGTGCCGGCGGTGATCATCTTAGGCGATGAGGACCGCTCCGCGCACGGCGAGCGCGCCATCGCGGCTGCGCCCAAGATGGACGTGCGGATGCTTGAGAACACGGGCCACTTCCCGCTGTGGCGGCAGCGCCAGCGCTTCGTGCGCGAACTGCGCGACGTGCTCGACACCTACGCGCGGTGATCGATCAGCCAAGCCCGGTGCGAAGGACGATCGGCTTGAAGTCAGGTTCGGCCCCGGATTGGGAGCGAAGCAGTTGCAGGTCTCGGGGGGCATAGAGCTCCACCGCGTGACCTGCCGGACAGTGCAGCGTGAAGGCGCTACGCATGTCGCCCTCGGCGTTGGATTCGACTTTAACGTAGCCGCCGTCGGCGTGAACGGCCTGTGACGTCTGGCCCTCGGACACGATGAACTCGCCGCACTCAGGATGCGAGCATTTGACCTCGTGGCGGTAGCGCACGCGCAGATAAGGCATCTGCTCTTAGTATCGGC
>JAFANK010000024.1 GCA_019232725.1 Vulcanimicrobiota bacterium
CTTCGTCAGGGAGACATTGCTGCGGCAGGCGCCGGCGGCCGCTGGTTCGTCGTGTTGCTCGCTGGCCGCGCGAAACCGGCGAGCTCCCACACACTGGATGCCGATCTCGGGGTTGCTGCCGATCGTCTGCGCCGGGCAGTGCGGGAACAACTTGCACGCATGCGCTCGCACGACGCCACGGCCTTGCCGCCCAGGCTCGATGTGCGCTGCGGTTGGAATGTTTTAGAGCCATCGGCGCTGCCGCTCGAGGCGCTTCGGCACGCGGTCCGCGGGGCTGCACTCGTCGCGCGGGTCGAGGAACGCCGTGCTACCGTTCTTGCGGCGATCACCCACGAAGTGAGAACGCCATTGACGGCCATCATCGGCTTTGCAGAACGGCTGCGCGATGACGGCCTGGATTCGGCCGCCCGGGGCCGCTCGCTCGACATCATCGTGGCGGAGTCACGCCGCCTGCAGCGGTTGGCCGAGGGTCTCATCGATATGGGTTCGTGGAACGCCGGCAGCCTGCGGCTAGATCGACAAAGCGTGCACCTGGCCGACATCGTGGCCCGAGCGTGCGACGCGATCGCAGATCGCGCAGCCCTCCGGGCAGTCGCGGTGATCGTTCAGGGCGATGCGCTGGCAGATGTCGACCCCGACCGAAGCGCGCAGATTTTCATCAATTTGTTGGACAACGCGGTCAGGCACTCACCGCGATCCGGTACGGTTTCGGTTCGCATCTCCAAGCGCAGCCGAGCCGGTGAGACGAAGGTGAGCATCCTGGATCAAGGGCCGGGTTTCGAACGTGAGGTGATGGCGGAAGCCGGGACTCCGTTCAGGCGTGGCAAGGGAGGTTCGGTCGGCCTCGGCCTTGCCATTGCGCGTCTGCTCACAGAAGCGCACGGCGGATCGCTCAAGCTAGCACGCAGAGGCAGCTCGGGCGGAATGGTCACCGTCACTTTTTGTGAAGCAAAAGCCCCGCATATAAAGAATTCCGCAGGACCGAACACGCGTTTGTGAGTAACAAGCGGAGGGCTGCCGACCTCTTCCTTATAGGAAGAGAGGCATTCGGCTGGCGTGAGAACTGGGGCCACCCTCGTCGTGAAACGTTGTATGCGGGCGCTCTTTATCATTGCGGCGCTGCTCGCATTGGCTTCACCCGCGCACGCCATCGGCGCTGAGCTCGACGCGCTCTCCAAAGCTGCGGCGCAATACCGCGGAACCCCCGACGCTGCGCAATTGTATGCGCAGTGTCTTTTGGCGACGGTGCGATACGACGTCAGCTTCACGCCCGACAAGACCACGTACGTGATCACGGGGGACATCGGTGCCATGTGGCAGCGCGACGCCAACGCGCAGATGCGCCCGTACCTGTTCTTCGCCGGAGACCCCGGGGTGCGCGACATGTTGCGTGGCGTCATCGCGCGCTCTGCAAAGAATATCTTGGTCGATCCCTACGCGAACGCGTTCAATCGAGAATACCAGGTCACGGAAGAGAAGTTCGAACTCGATTCGCTCGCGTACCCGATCGCGCTCACCTGGAACTACTGGAAACAGACCGGCGACACCGCACCCCTGACGCCTGACGTCAAGGCGGCCTACGAACGCGCCGTGTTCTTGATGGAGATCGAGCGCGACCATAGCCGCTCGCAGTACCGCCATCGCGCATTGCCCAACGGCGGAGCGGGTGCGCCGGTCGGCTACACGGGCATGGTGTGGACAGGCTTTCGGCCGAGCGACGACCCAGCGCAATACGGCTACAACGTGCCTGCGAACATGTTCGCCGCAGTCGCGCTCTCGGAGCTGGCCGAGATGGAGACCGCCGTCTGGCACGACTCGACCATGGCGAGCGAGGTCACCATGCTGCGCGACGGCATCGTGGATGGCATCAATAACTACGCCATCGTCTACCATCCGAAATACGGCTACATGTACGCCTATGAGGTCGATGGGCTCGGTCACTCGAACCTCATGGATGACGCCAACATCCCGAGCTTGCTCTCGATTCCCTATCTCGGCTATCCGGCAGATGCCGCTATCTATACGAACACGCGCCGCTTCGTGCTCTCAGCGGACAACCCGTATTACTACAGTGGGAAGTTTGCGCGCGGCGTCGGCAGCCCGCACACGCAGCGTGGCTACGTGTGGCCGCTCGCGCTCGTCATGCAAGGTCTCACGGCGGACGACCCCAAAGAGGTCGGCGAGGTGCTGACGGAATTGCACGCCTCGGACACAGGCGACCACCTGATGCACGAGTCGTTCGACGTCAACGACCCCACGAAATACACACGTTCCAACTTCGGCTGGGCATGCTCGCTCTACGCAGAACTCGTTCTCGACCGCGTGATGGGGTACACCTCTCCGCTTCCGCCGAGCCGCAGCGGCGGCCGGCGAGGCACGGCCGTCTCTTTATCACAGGCACTTTTCCGGTAACGTCGCCATGCCCGTAACCCTTGTCATCGGCGCCCAATGGGGGGATGAAGGCAAGGGCCGAATCGTTGATTTTCTTTCACGATCCGCGCAGGTAGTTGCGCGTTTCGGCGGCGGCTCCAATGCCGGCCACACCGTGCGCGTCGGTGATAAGACCTATAAGTTGCGCATCGTCCCCAGCGGCGTCGTCGCCGGGGTGGACCATTGCATCATCGGTCCAGGAACGGTCGTGTCGGCGGGCGGCTTGGTGACTGAGTTGGAGACGCTTGAGTTCAACGGTGTCGATACCTCGCGCGTGTGGGTGTCGGACCTGGCGCACCTGATCTTGCCGTATCATGTGGAGATGGATCGTACGGCCGAACGCGAGCGTGGAGAAGATGCGCTTGGGACGACCGGCAATGGCATCGGACCGGCGTATATCGATCGCGCCGCGCGCACCGGTATTCGTGCGGGAGAACTGGTCGATATCCGACGAGCACGGCAACTCCTCTTCGCACGGACGCATGCGATCCGCTCGCAAGGCATCGCCACTGACCTCGACACGGTGGCGGCCGAACTCGGCGCGCAAGCCGAGCGAGTCGTGCCGCATATTCGGGATACGGTCACGCTCCTGCACGAGCAGCTCAAGGCGGGCAAGCGCGTCTTAGCGGAGGGCGCACAAGGATCGATGCTCGACGTGACGTTCGGCACGTATCCATACGTCACGTCATCAGTCACGATCGCCGGCGGTGCGCTTGCTGGTCTTGGGTTCGGGCCGACCGACGTCGATCACGTCATCGGCGTGGTGAAGGCGTATCAGACGCGCGTCGGCGGCGGACCGTTTCCGACCGAGCTCGAGGACTCGCTCGGCGAAGAGCTGCGCAAACGCGGCGCTGAGTTCGGGGTCGTGACCGGCCGGCCACGGCGTTGCGGATGGCTCGATCTCGTCGCGTTGCGTTATGCCGTCCAGATCAACGGCATCACGCATCTCGCCATCACGAAGATCGACGTGCTCGACTCGTTCTATCAGATCTCCATGTGCACGGGCTACGAAGGCGGCGGCGACCTATCGCTGCCGTTTCAGATCGCACACGGAGCGAAACCGCAGTATGAGACGCTGCCGGGCTGGCTCAAGAACACGGTGACGGCACGCAGCTGGGAAGATCTGCCCTACAATGCTCGCGAATATTTGAAATTCATCGAAGACTTCGTCGGCGTGCCGGTGTCGTACGTGTCTGTCGGTCCGGAACGCTCGCAGATCGTCACCCGCGACGCGCCGATCGGAGGCGCCGTCAGCGCGTTGTGAAGCGTCACGCGCTGCAGGCTGTCGGCGAGCTGGAGCGTCGAGCCGATGCGCTCATGCGTGCGGCGCTCGCGCATGCGCACGAATTCGCCCACAACCGCGCCAGACTTATCGCGTTGGTCGCAGAAGAGCGCCGGCTGCTTTTGACGGTAGGTCAGCATGAGAGTTTTCGGTACCACGTATTGACGGCACGCACGCTTTGGTCGGCGACATGTGCATCGCTGCTCGTCCAGTCGTGCCAGCACGAACTCACGACGGCGGCGAAGGCTCGGCAAGAGCGCCTGCATTGGGCGGCCTGCCGGCGTGGACTCGAACGCCGTGCCCGATGCGAAGCGGTCGGATGGCGCGCCTAAGCGATCTCGACGTCGGTCGCCTCGTCGCAGCATTGCATGATGCGGCAGCCTCGGCCCCGGGCGCTGACACATCGCAGCCGGCTTCCCCGGCGGCGCCTGCCGCCGTTTCTGGGGTCGAGGCCGCGAGCGCGCGGCAACACATGCAGGAGCTCGGCGATAGCGGAGCACTCGGGCCAATTTTGACGCAACGGTTGGCCAAATATCTGGGCAAGCCGGTTCGTTGCGCGTGCGAAAAGACGGCACTCGCGGGCCAACGTATTTCTTTCCATACGCGAGCCGGCGATGCGCGCTTGTGGTTGCAGATGGAGACTTCGCTTGCGAGTGCGCTCGTAGATGCCATGATCGGGGGAGAGGGCGATGCCGCCGCCGTTGGCTTTAGCGCCCGGGTGGCGCGGCTTGCCTCAGGAGCAGCGCTCGAACTTCTCCGAGCCTCGGCGGATGCGCTCGGGCTCGCCG
>JAFANK010000069.1 GCA_019232725.1 Vulcanimicrobiota bacterium
GCGATCGCCGCTGCTTCTCGCACCGATCCGTGGCCGACGAGCGCGCTCTCGTACTCCGCCGGGCCGACGCGCTTGCCGGCGACGTTGATGGTGTCGTCCGAACGGCCGTGGATGAACCAAAAGCCGTCGTCGACGCTCGCCCAGTCACCGTGCACCCAGACATCCTCAAACCGCGACCAGTACGTACGCAGATACCGCTCGTCGTCGTGCCAAAAGCCAAGTGTCATGCCTGGCCACGGCTGACGGATGACGAGCTCACCGACCTCGGCGCGCACCGGCTTGCCTTCATCGTTCACCACATCGGCGTCCATGCCAGGAACCGGGCCATGAAACGCGCAGGGCGCGAGGGGCTTGATCGGGACGCAACCCAAAATACCGCCGCTGATCTCGGTGCCGCCGGAGTAGTTGATGATCGGCAACGTGTCGTTGCCAACCACTGAGGAAAACCAGCGGTATGGTTCGGGGTTCCACGCTTCGCCGGTCGAGCCCAAGATCCGCAAATTCGTGAGATCGTGACGGCGCGGATGCTCGTCGCCGTGGACCATGAGCGATCGGATCGCCGTCGGCGCGATGCCGAGGTGCGTCACTTTTTGGCGCGCACAGACCTCCCAGAGGCGGCCGACATGCGGATAGTCCGGCGTGCCGTCATAGAGCACGATCGTCGCGCCCAGCCCAAGCGCCCCGAGCACGAGAAACGGTCCCATCATCCAACCCATGTCGGTAAACCACAGCATCCGGTCACCCGGTGTGACGTCAAAGCACAAATACTGGTCGATGAGCGCCTTCACCGGAAAGCCTGCGTGACCGTGCACGGCCCCCTTGGGCTTTCCGGTCGAGCCCGACGTGTACAGCAAAAGGTACGGCTCGTTGGCATCGGTGTGTTCGGCGGCGAAGAACCGTGGTTGTCCAAACGTGGCCTTGTGCCAATCCACGTCGCGCTCTTCGTTCCACGTGCTCGGCGCGTCGGGGTGGCGAAGAACGACTGCCCGCTTGATGCCGGCGGCGTCACAAGCTTGGTCCGCGATCTTCTTCATGTTGACGAACGAACCGCGGCGGTGCGTACCGTCTGCGGTCAACAGCAGCTTGACCTGCGCATCGGCCAAGCGCGTCGCCAGCGCCGCCGCACCGTAACCGGAAAAAGCCGGTACGGCGATAGCGCCGATGCGCCCGATCGCCAGCAGCGCAATCGCAGCCTCGGGCACGAGCGGCAAGTACATGCCGACCGTGTCGCCGCGCTTGATGCCAAGATCGCTGAGCAAGCCGCAGAGCTTTGAGACTTCTCCAAGGAGGACGTCGAAGCTGAGCGCCGCGCTCGTGCCGTTTTCCGATTCGTACAGGATGGCGGCGTCAGCGCCGCGGCCGAACGCTATATGGCGGTCCAGGCAGTTGTAGGACGCGTTGAACAACGCACCCGGAAACCAGCGGGCGAACGGAATGCCGCGTGACAGATCGAGCGTCTCGGCCGGTTTGGAAAACCAGGCCAGATCGAGATGCTCGATCAGCCGCGCATAAAAAGATGCGATATCCCGGTGCGCGAGCTCCCACAGCTCCTCAAGCGTGCCGGCGCCCACCAGGCGCATGAAGCGCGTGATGTTGGCACGCTCGATGTCATGGGCTGTCGGCTGCCACGTGAAAGCAGTCTGCGCGGCGCGCACATCCATGAGGCCGCGCTTATCCCCCGCGGCGTCGTTCCCTGCGCGGTGAGCACGCAAGAGCAGCCGGCGCCATTGGCGCCGGCCTGCCGATCACTGCTGCGATGAAGTGGGAGCGGCTGACGCGGCCGGTGCGGGCGACGGCGCGCTGTCGACCGCGGACGGCTTTGTCGTGTCTTGCGTCGCGGTCGCGGCGATGCGATCCTGGATGTACGCGACTGCACGCTGCAGCTGTCCGTCGGTTGCGGGCTTGCCGAAGTCGTTGGCCTTCACGTCTTGCACCGCGATGTCAGGGGCGATGCCGACCGCGTTGATGTCACGGCCGTTCGGTGTGAGAT
The DNA here is from genome assembly GCA_019232725.1 of Vulcanimicrobiota bacterium. Taxonomy (GTDB): domain Bacteria; phylum Vulcanimicrobiota; class Vulcanimicrobiia; order Eremiobacterales; family Eremiobacteraceae; genus JAFANK01. The sequence continues at coordinate 1,991 of JAFANK010000069.1, forward strand.
AGCGCGCTGTCGTGATCTTGATCGCGCTGCCGTCGGGCAACGGATAGATCGTCTGCACGACGCCCTTGCCGAACGTGCGCGTGCCGATGAGCACGCCCGCGCCCGAATCTTGGATCGCGCCGGAGGTGATCTCGGACGCACTAGCCGTGAAGCCGTTGACGAGCACCGCCAATGGTCGCGGCGTCCCTGCGGTGTTCTCTGCGTCAAACGTGGTGAGCGGTTTCGTGCGGCTGTCGATCGAGACAATCGGCCCCTCCGGCACGAAAAGCGACGAGACGTCGATGGCCGCGTTGAGATATCCACCGCCATTGTTGCGCAGGTCGAGGATCACGCCTTTGACGCCTTGCTTGTCGAGTTTTTGTAAGCTTGAAGCGAGCTCTTGACCCGTCGTCAAGCCGAACACCAGCACTTGGACGTAGCCGATATCGCCGTCCAACACGCGGCTGCGCACGCTTGGCGCGTGAATGGTTTCGCGGGTGATCGTGACCTGCACGGGCTTTGCCTCGCCTTGGCGCTGCACGCTCAGCTGCACGTTCGTGCCCGCCTTGCCGCGGATGAGCGCGCTGTCTTGCTCGGTCGTCAACCCTTGTGTCGTCTTCCCGTCGACCGTGAGGATGACGTCGCCCGCTTGCAGCCCGGCCTTCTCTGCCGGCCCGCCGTCGATCGTCTGGACCACGAGCAACGACTTCGTGCCCGGATCCACATCGATGACGATGCCGACGCCGGCGAAGTTCCCGCCATCAAGCCCCTCGCTTAGGCTGCGGTATTCCTTGGGCGTCATGAAGACGGTCCACCGGTCGTGGAGCGACTGCATCATGCCGTCTATGGCGGCATACGCCATGTTGCGATCGCCGACCATCGTGCCGAAATCGTGGTCGGCAGTCAGCAACTCGTGATTGAGGCTCGCGAGGTTGGATGCGTCGCTATTCGTGGCGTGCACCAATGGCAGCTTGTCAGGGTCACCGCCATGGCCTTTGATCGCCGCTCGCATGCCGGACACGGCGCCGTCCAGGATCGCCTGCGCATCGGTTCGCTTATAAAACTCCGAAGCAGCGCGCTCGTAGGAATAGTCAACCATCGAACGCCCGACGTCATCACCGGCCGACGTGGCGGCAAGAGCGAAGCCATTCCCACCCGCGACCAGACAGAGCGCCGTGAGTGCGGCGCACAGCCAGCGGGCGGAGATGAGCGTGAGGCGCGAGGTCATGAATAGGTACCTTTCTCGATAAAGGGTTTAAGCGCTGCGGCTGCTGCGCGTCCGGCTGAACATGATAACGGACCCCCGAGGTCCGTCATCTCTTCCCGCCGGTCGCCATGCGTTCTTCCTCATACGCTATGCTGGGTCAATGCTATCTGCCGTTTGAGGTAGCGCAAGGCTGCCTCGAGCTGCGTATCTTTGCCGGGCATGCCGACGTCTCGATAGTCCATCGGCACTACGATATTGGGCTCGATGCCCTTCTTATTGATATCACGACCGTTAGGGGTCACATAGCGCTGGGTTGTCACCTTAATGGCGCTTCCACCCGGCAGGTCGAAGATCGTCTGCACGACGCCTTTGCCGAAGGTCTTCTGTCCTATCAGGATCCCGATCTTGGAATCTTGGATGGCGCCCGCCGTGATCTCGGAGGCGCTTGCCGAGTACTGGTTGACGAGCACGACCAACGGATGTGGCGGAATGGCGTCTTGATTCGCGTCATCGGTCTCGACATGTCCATCGCGGCCGATCCGCGAGACGATCGGGCCGTCAGCGATGAATTTCGACGAGATGTCGACCGCAGCATCGAGCAGGCCGCCGCCATTATCGCGCAGGTCTAAAATGAATGCCCGGGCGCCACGCGCGAGCAATGCGTTCAATGCGCTCGTGACCTCTTCGGCGGATCGTTCACCGAAATCATAGAGCTGGATGTAGCCGATATCCCCATCGATCATCCGCGAGGTCATGGAAGGCACGGTGATGATCTCACGCTCGATCGAGAACGTGCGCACATCAGCCGTTCCGTGCGTCG
>JAFANK010000096.1 GCA_019232725.1 Vulcanimicrobiota bacterium
ATGAGATGAACTGCACCATGAGCTGCACACCGAAGATCTCCATCGTCCAAAAGGTGATCGTCGCCATCATCAGATCGAGGAAGAAGTTGACGATGAAGCCGAGCAGCACGCTGACCACAAAGGCAAGCCCGGCGACCGGCGTCACGGGGGCGTCGACATGGACGAGCAACAGCGAAAGCAAGAGTGCCGGGATGATCTGCAGCGCCGCAAAAGACGTCTGGCCGATGGTATCCGCTAAGACATACAGCGGCACCGAGATCGGGCGCATGAGATCGATGGCGATGGATCCTTCACGGATCTTCTCACGGATGACATACGCGCCGTTCACGCCATAGATGAGGTCGAGCAGCAGCGCCAGCGTCGCGTACGTGATCATGGCGTCGAGCGTGATGCCCGCCTGGATGCCGTTGTTGCGATAAAGCGCGGTCCACAAGGTCGAGAGCAAAAAGACGCGCAGCAGCACCGAGCCGATATGTGTGAAGACCTGAGGGCGATACGTGCCCTCACGAGAGAACGCGACTTTCGCGAACTCGAGATACGGCAACAGGCGCACGCCTAGGCGTGACCTTTTTCGAGCTTGATCTTGATCAGCGGGCTCACGTAGCGCAAGACGCTCGCGGTGGGCGCGGTCCCCGACGAACTGGCTCCGCCGATGACCCAGATGACGTTGCCGAGCGTGACTTGGGCCATGCCCTGTCGCGGGCTTGGCATCCAGAGCCCGCTCATCCAGCCATCGATATCCCTTTCCGAGATCTCAACCGTCTGCGTGGGCTGGTATAAGGCCAAGTTGTCGCCGCCGACCGCGACAAGGCGATTGTTCACGGCGCTCAGGCCGAAGTCCGAGCGCGGGGTGTGCATCCCTGTGCACGTATACCAGTGGTCGATCTGTGGATCGTAGAGATCGCAGAACGGCAGGTTGCGATCGTACTCGTCACGGCCACCTAAGAGCACGATGCGATCGTCCATCACGACCGATGCCGCGCCCGCACGCTGGTAGGGCGTGGCATAGGCGTGCACCGACCACTGCGCGGTTGCGATGTCATAGACCATCATGCTGGTCGCGTCATTGCCGTGCGAGACGGCGCCGCCGATGACATACAACTTGTCGCCGATCGCTTGCATCGTCGGATCGAATCGGGGGATCGGGAGCGAGGGCAGTTCGATCCAGCTGTCATTGCCGGCGTCGTACCGCCAGAATTTATTCGTGACCAAGTTCTCGATGCGGCCGCCGGCGACATAGATGTACGGACCAACAGCAACCGCAGCAGCATGATCGACCGGTTCGGGAATTCTGGCCGCGTATGTCCACAGTCCTAGGCGCAGTCCCGCGCGCTCGGCCTCGCCACGCGGTGAACCGGCTACCTGCGGTTCCCAGACAAGCGTCGTATCCATCTGCTCGTTGCGCGGACCGAAGCCCCCGATGAGGTAGATGCGTCCGGCGATCACCGCTGCGGCAGCGTTCTGACGCGGCGACGGCAGATTGGGTCCGTGCACCCAGACGCCCTTGTTGAGATCAGGGAGCGCGACTTCCACGGGCGGTTCGCGCGTGGGTGCTGCCGCAGGCGTCGCCCCAGCACCCGCCGGTTGCGGCGAGCCCGGTGACGGGTCTTCACTGGAATGCGCGGCGCCTGCGGTCGTGAAAGCAAACAAAAGCGCTGCCGCGAGGAACCACGCTTTGCGCGTGCGCGACGCTGCGCGCGTCATGTCGCCGCCTCGATGGTGAGCGGCTGCGCGTCAAGACCCTTGACATAGATCTCGCGGATGATCGTCTCGAGCGCCGGTTCGGCAACCGTCACATCTTTGAGTTCGTAGCGTGAAGCCAGGGCGACGATCAGCTCATCGGCGCGCACGCGCGTGCGATCGAATTCAAACGAGATGCGATGGCCCTCAATGGAGACGACGCGCACGCCGGGGATGTCGATGTCGCACTCTTGGCAGTAATCGTCGATCTCGGCTGTGAGCCTGCGGTCTTGGCCGTAGCGCCGTTTGATCGCTTCGATGCTGCCGTCATAGAGCTTCTGACCGTGATCGATGATGATGATCCGCTCGCACAGCTTCTCGACATCGTTCAAATCATGTGTCGTCAGAATGAACGTCGTGCCGCGGTCGCGGTTGGTGCGCGCGATGAACCCGCGAATCGATTCCTTGGCCACGACGTCCAGACCGATGGTCGGCTCGTCCAAGAACACCACGCGCGGCTCGTGCAGGAGCGCCGCAGCGAAGTCGCCGCGCATGCGCTGTCCGAGGCTCAGCTGTCTGACGGGGGTTTGCAAGAACTCGTCGAGCCCGAGCAAGTCGCTGAACTCGCGCAGGTTGTGGCGATAGCGATCGGCGGGGATGCCGTAAATCGCGCGCAGCAGCTCATACGATTCGCGCAGCGGCAGGTCCCAATACAGTTGCGTGCGCTGCCCGAAGACCACCCCGATCTGGCGGCCGTTCTGCGTCCGGTCGATCCAGGGGACGATGCCATTGACCGTGCAGCTGCCGCTGGTCGGCACGAGGATGCCGGTCAGCATTTTGATGGTGGTCGATTTGCCCGCACCGTTGGGGCCGATGTAACCAACGAGCTCGCCCGCCTGCAGCTCGAAGGAGACCTCGCGCACCGCGACCTTGTCTTCGTAGTCGCGCGAGAACAGCGAGGTGAGCGTGCCCACGACGCCTTGACCGCGCTTGCGCGTGCGGAATGTCTTGGTCAAGCGGTCGGCGCGGATGATCATGGACAGCCTTGCGGTAAATCTCCAGGAGCGGAACGAATCCTTGCGCGTGGCCGATGCGGCTTCCTGGGCGCACGAGCGCGACCCCGAGCGCGCACTGCTGTTCATCTACGGCAGTCTCATGCGCGGTTTTGAGTTGTATCATTATATGATGGGCGCGACATTCATCGGCCAAGGTCGCGTGCAGGGCACACTCGTAAGCCTCGGGCGCTATCCTGGGCTGATCGCCGGCGCAGGCGATGTGCACGGCGAGCTGTATCAGCTTGAAGATCCCGCGCAGCTCGAGGCGCTGGATGATCTTGAAGAGTACGATCCTGAACGCCCCGAGCAAAGCGAATACACGCGCACAGAGCGCGAGATCCGGCTCGATGACGGCCGTACTTGTTCAGCGTGGGTCTACATCTATAACCGCGACACAAAAGATTGCCCGGTCATTGTGAGCGGCGACTGGCACCGACGCGGCAGCATCCCCTCCGCGCGTTGAGCGCGTGGCCTTTTTAGTCGATCTCCATGGCGCTGGCTTCACCGCCTGCGATGAGACGCGCACCTCTGCTATATGTCAGATACAAAAAGCCCCACTCGATGAAGACGAGCAGCCGGCTTTGGAACTGCACGAGATACAACAGGTGCACGAATAACCAAACGATCCAGGCGGGCAGACCCCACAAGTGGATGCCAAAGATGTTGGCGACCGCGGCTGCGCGCCCGATCACTGCGATATCGCCTTTGTCGAAGTAGCGGAACGGCGGCACCGCGGTCGCGCCGGTGGACCGTGCGCGAACGGCCTTTGCGGCATATGCGCCCTGCTGCATGGCGACTTGCGCGACGCCGGGCAGTGGTGTGCCGTTCGGGCGCACACATAAACCTAGATCGCCTATGACATAGATGTCGCTGAAACTCGGTACGGTCAGATCTGGGTTGACGAATATACGACCAGCTTTATCCGTGCGAGCGTGCGTCCGTTCCGCGACGCGCCGGCCGAACGCCGTCGCCGTGATGCCGCCGGCCCACATCACCGTTCTCGTAGCGATCTGGTGGCTGACGCCGGCCGCTTCATAGGTGATCGATTGCGCACTGATGTCACGCACGAGGCAGCCGGTCATGACCTCGACGCCCAGCCGGCCGACGAGCTGCGCGGCCTTCGCAGAGAGGTCCGGAGGGTAACCTGGCAAGACACGGTCAGCGGCGTCCATGAGAACGATGCGCGATTCTTGCGGGTGGATGTGGCGGAAATCGCGACGTAATGTTTGCCGCGCGATCTCACCGAGCGCTCCAGCCATCTCAAGGCCGGTCGGCCCCGCACCCACGACGATGAACGTCAGCCACGCCTTGACCTCTTGCGGATCCCTGGCGCGCTCAGCCGCTTCAAATGCGAAGAATATCTTGCTGCGGATGGCGATTGCTTCTTCCAGCGTCTTGGGGTACGGCGCGAATTGCGACCATGCATCGTGTCCGAAATAGGACCCGTCCGCCCCGGTAGCGATGATGAGTGAATCATAGGGTATGCTGGCGCCATCTTTGAGATGGACGACACGGGCTGCGGGATCGATATCGTCTGCTTCGCCTAAAAGCACGGTCACGTTACGGTCGCGGTTGAGCACAGAGCGCAGCGGTGCGGCGATCTCACCGGGCGAGAGCGAGCCCGTCGCGACCTGATACATGAGCGGTTGGAACAAATGGAAATTGCGGCGATCGATGAGCGTCACGTCGAGGTCGCTCTGCCCGAGCTTTTGCGCGGCCGCCAAGCCCCCGAAACCGCCGCCCAAGATCACCGCACGATGGGCCATGTCTGCCCGCCATTCTGTGCCGGCCGGCGACATCCCGCGGTTGGAGGCGGGAGACCTGATGCACGCAAAGCTATCGCGTGTGAAAAGTATTCGCGCCGTCGTCATCGTGGCAACCGCTTGCGTCGCAGCAATAGTAGCCGACTCGAGCGTGACCATAAAGGCCGCCAACAGCTACCGTCTGCCCAACGGATGGCAAGTCACTCCGAGTGGCTCGACGGCGCCCTTGGGCACGCTGCCGCTGCATATGGTCGAGGACCCTCGTGGCCCGTTCATCGCCGTGACCAACGGCGGCTATGGACAAAACGCGATCTTCATCGTTGACGAGCGGACCGGCAAAGTCGTCTCGAGCGTCACGGTCAAAGCGGCTTTCTACGGATTAGCGTTCGGTTCGTCCAAGCTTTACGCTTCGACTGCGTTCGGGGTGCAGAGCTTCACGGTGTCACCAGACGGCACGTTAGCCGATGCCGGGCCGCTGCTCGCACCGTCCGCCGACTTCGGCGTCACCGGAATCACCGCTGCAAATGGACACGTGTACGTGGCTGACGCCGGCCACCACCGTTTGGTCGCCCTTGACGAGTCAGGCACCACGATATGGAACGCGCGTCTACAAGGTTGGCCCTATGCCACGGTCGTTTCCAAAGACGGCGCCACCCTGTACGTCAGCGATTGGACCGACGCAACCATCGCGGTGCTCGATGCGCGCAGCGGGGCGTTGAAAGCGACCATCGCCGCGGGCAACCATCCCAACGCCATGGTGCTGAGCCCAAATGGCGCTAGCCTCTACGTCGCCTGTGCCAACGATGACACGGTGAAAGTCATCGACACGGCATCCAACACCGTCCGTGCGACGATCAGCACCGCTATTTTTCCGACCGCGCTGCCGGGAGCGATCCCCGATGGTCTTGCAATGGCGGCCGACGGCAGCGTGTTGCTGGTGGCTGATGCCGGTGAGAATGCCGTTGTGGCGATCGACCTTTCGGCGAACCCGCCTGCCGTGTTCGGCGCGGTGCCCACTGGCTGGTACCCGACCGATGTCGTCCTGAGCAGCGATGGGCGCAAGCTCTTCATCTTAGATGGCAAGGGCATCGCTGGGCACGCTAACCCGACCTTCATCCACAGCTCCATAGCGGTGTCGGTGAGTCCGGGCGACTACAAATACTACGTCGCCAATACCGCTGGCGATATCGAGATGGTCGATCGCCCCGATCTTCCGACGCTCGCCGCGGGCTTGAACGCCGTGCGCTTCAATTCGGCCTACGCACCACGACAAGTCAATGCGCCGATACCGCCCGAGGGCCTCCACGTCATCTACATCATCAAAGAGAACCGGACGTACGACGAAGTGCTTGGCGACGATCCACGCGGCAACGGCGATGCGCACCTGACCATCTTCGGCAGGCGCATCACGCCCAATATCCATAAGCTCGTGGATGACTTCGCCTTGCTCGATAACTTCGACACCGATGCGTTTGTGAGCGCTGATGGCCACAACTGGAGCACGGCCGCATTCGCGAACGATTACGTCGACAAGCTTTGGCCTGCGACCTATTCTGACCGACGCGTCGATGGCGGCCAGCGGGTGTACGACTACGAAGAAGGCGGACCTGCGGCGCCACCGGGGGGCTATCTCTGGGACGATGCGCGCCGTCATGGTGTGAGCGTGCGTGATTACGGCGAATATGTCGTCACCGACAAGCGTGGGGTATCGGCTCCTTCGGTGGCGTCGCTGAGCGGACTTGTCGATCCCCGCTATCGAGGATTCGATCTGAGCTATCCGGATGTCGATCGCATCGCCGAGTGGGATCGTGAATTCGCTGGCTACGTTCAACATCACGATCTACCGCAGCTTGAGATCGTCCGGTTGCCCAACGATCACACGGCGGCCATGCGGCCGGGCGCTCGATCACCGTACGCCATGGTCGCGGACAACGATTACGCGCTCGGCCGGCTCGTCGAAGCGGTGAGCAAAAGCCCCTATTGGAAGGACACCGTCATCTTTTCCGTCGAGGATGACGCCCAAGCGGGACCCGATCACGTGAGCGACCACCGCGCGGAGGTCCTCGTCATCGGCGCTCGCGTGAAACACGGTGTTGTGGACCACACGCACTACACGACGGCAAGCGTCCTCCGAACGATCGAAGAGATTTTGGGTTTGCCGCCGATGACGCAGTACGATGCGGGTGCGACGACGATGTTCCGATTGCAAGCCGACGTGCCGGATACGCGTCCGTACACGGCAGAACGACCGGGGGTCAATCTCAACGACGTCAACGCCGCGAGCGCAGACGGCAAGACATCACAAGCCATGGATCTGAGCCGAGCCGATGCGGTCGATCCCGCGACGTTCAACGCGATGCTGTATCGCTTCGCACGGGCACACCCGACCCAGTAGTGCTTTTTATACTTGCTGCGTTAGTAACCGTCGTCGCCTTTGGAACTTCCGGAGCCGGTGACGGCAGCCCCACACCCCAAGCGACGGTTTTGACAGCTGCGTTAGGGCAGACGGTGGCCTTCGGCGACTTGAAGATAAAAATCGAAGACCTGCGCGCTGCTACGCTGGCCGACAATCCTCACCACTACCCTGTTGCACCGGACGAAAACCTTGTCGTTATGCATGGCATTCTGTCGAACAACGCGTTGCCGAATTTCTCTGGCGTCGTCTCCTACAGGCTCGAGGACAAAAAGGGGTACGGCGCGCGCGCTTGGGAAACGCTGAACATCCAACAACGAACGACGGTCCACCTACATATGCTGTTCGCTGTTGAGAAAGACTTCGTACCCGCCTTGCTCCTCGTGGAGTGCTCGTCGTGCAACGCGAGCCACTACACAGCGGTGCAATTCACGATTCCAGCGCCCGCATCAGCGGCATCGCCGTCTCCGAGCCCGTAAGAGCATACGCTTCACGTTTCGCCGTCGTAATAATCCAGCGCGGGCTCGGTGCGGATGATCAGCCGGCCGCGCGACGACACCAGCACTTTCTTCGAGTCAGGATAGTAGCAGACGCCTTTGGGGTCCTCCGCACCCAGCATGAAGACGCGGCACGGCTTGTCGCTTTTATTGATGACTTGGTGCGCACCGATGTCGCCGACAGGAAATGAGATGATGTCACCCTTGCGACAGGTGTACTCGCCGCGCAACGTGCGGATCACCGCCTCTCCTTCCCAAATGATGAACATCTCTTCGTCCATGTCCTCGATATGCAGCGGACAAAAGCGCTTGCCCGGCGGCAATGTCGTGATCTGATACCCAAGGACTCGCGCGCCGATGAGATTGCCGATCTCCTCATACAGGCCTTCATAGCGGCCGCCACCCTCCGAGAAACGTTCCGTCGGGTACAACTCATCGACGTTGATGCGGTTGACGTAGACGTCGGCGCGCGCTTGCAAGCAAGCGCCGATGATGGCGTCGGCGTTGCCGAAAAGGCAGGCGCCGTCACCGACAAGCAGCACGTCCAAACGCAATGCCCAAATCTGGCGTAATGAAAGCACCGCCTTCTTAGGATCGATGAGCTTCTCATCAGGTGGCAAGCGAAGGCTTCCCGCTGGGTCTCCCCATAGCGCATCGCCGACGATCGCCGCTTTCGCGCCTTTGAGGTGCAGCGCGATCTCCCCAGGTGTCTTGCCCCCCTCGAGTTCGATCACTTCGAGATCGTCCGCGAGCGTGTCACCTGTCTTGAGCTGCCGGTCCGCCGGCCCGCTCAAGAGCTTCGCCTCTTTTTCTCCGGTCGCGATCTTCGCGCTGAACGCGGTTGCGAGCTCTCGCGCGCGCCGTTCGTGATCGCGATTAGTGATCACGATCCACGCGACGCCGCCTCGCTCGCGCAGAAAGGCCGTTTGCTCGTCGCTCAGGGCGAGTGGGTCGACGACGATATTACCCCCGGCACGCTCGAGGAAGAATGAGTTGAAGAACATGGCCCGGTCGGGTTGCCAGACGGACCACATCGCCATGCCGGACAGAGTGAGCTTCTGCATTCACGATCTCCTTGGGAGTGCGGGTATCAGTGGCGTTTGCGGATCGCGGTATCGATCGCCTCGAGCAGCGCAGCTGGTTCGAATGGCTTGAAAACGCTGCCGTCGCCGATACGATCCATTTCTGCTTGCATGTCAGCGTCGACCGAGCGGGCGGTGACGAAGAGCACCGGAATGTCCGCGAGGCTGGGATCTGCGCGCATGGCACCGCACAGCGCAAGGCCGTCCATGCCAGGCATCAACACATCGGATACGACAGCGTCGACCGCCGCGCTGCGCAATTGCTCGAGCGCTTCGTCGCCGTCGCGGCATTCCACAACGGTATGCCCCGCGAACTTCAGGTACTCGCACAGCACCGAGCGCAGCAGCGGCTCGTCGTCGACCAGCAGGACGTTAGCCATTGCCTGCCGTGAGCGGCGCCGGTTCTTGCGAGACAGCTTCTTGCGCCAGAGGGAATTCGACCGTGATAGTCGTGCCGCGCCCGACTTCGCTCGCCACCGAAATCGTCCCGTGCATGAGTTCGACCAGCCGCGCGACGATGGCTAAACCGAGTCCAGCGCCGGGAGCGCTCGCCGCCGTCAGTGGTGCGCGATAAAAGCGCTCGAAGATGTGCGGCAGATCTGATGCGGCGATGCCGGCACCGGTGTCGGTCACGATCAACCGCGCGTTCGAACCATCCTTGTCGACCTTGACGTCCACGCGGCCATCAGCTTTGGTGAACTTGCGTGCATTGCCGACCAGATTGTGTACGATGCTGCGCAGTGCTTCTGCATCACCCCGAACCATAGCGGTCGATGACGATGGCTGGAAGACCACCGAGGGGGCCGTTGCGCCCAGCTGTACGATCTCATCGACCTCAAGCTTGACAAGCTCGCACAGGTCGACCGGAGCTTCGGCCAACCCAGCATCCGGCGCATCGATGCGAGCGATCTTCAGCAGGTCATCCACGAGGTGCGCGAGCCGCCGCGACTCATGATCCAATATGTCGAGCAGTTTGGCGTTCTCGGGCGCTTGCGGCTGCGCGGGTCCGAGCTTGTCGAGGAGCAGCGCGGCCAGGGTCCGCAACGTCGTGACCGGGGTGCGCAGCTCATGGCTGGCGGTGGCGATGAAATCTGCGCGCGCACGCGTTTCGCGTTCTAGCCGGCTTTTGGCTTCGAGCAGCTGGTCGACCAGACGGCGGCGATCAGTGACGTCGCGCGAGACCGCGATCAGCGTCTTCGGGTCTTGAAAACCGTGCCGCGTGAAGGTGATGCCGGCGACGTATCCGGTGCCGTCCGCACAGGTGCGCTCCATCTCGCGATAGACGAACCCTGTCTCACTGACGGCCGCGCGGATGTCGGCAAGCTGTTGCTCGGAGAGCGCGAGCGCCTTCACCTCGCTGATGTGCTTATCGAGCAAATCATCGACGTCACAGCAGAGCTCCGTGCACAACGCGTCATTGGCATAGCGGATGACGCCATCGCCGTCGACCACCATCACGCCCTCGTGGACCGATTCGACGACAACCGCAAGCCGCCGCGACTCGCGCAGACTTTCCTCGAGTTCCTGCGTGCGTTCGGCCACGCGCGTCTCAAGTTCTTCATTCAACGCTTGCACGCGCCGGTTGAACTGACCGACCACTTCCATGGGCAAGACGATCGCGAGCACGAGTGAGAAATAACCGAGCACGAAGAGCCACGGGCTGACCGAGCGACGCGGCGGGACGAGCAGGCGTAATTGCATGACGCGGTC
>JAFANK010000100.1 GCA_019232725.1 Vulcanimicrobiota bacterium
CCTTGGCGAGAGCAAACAACAATGTCAAGGTTGCATCGGTGATGCGATGCTTGGCATAATCGAAGTAGATACCGCACGCTTCAAGACGCATGCGCTCGCCGCGCTGCGGATCGCGCGCGAACAGCTCGCGCAAATGCAGCCCTTGAATGCGGTCATATTCTTTGCGCAGCGCGCTCCAAGCCGTCGCAAAAGCTGCCGTGTCGCGGGCGAGGGTCAGCGTTTGGCCCGTCTGCGCTTGGGGGCTTTCTTCCACAGTGAGAATCCTCCGATGAAGGCGTTATCATTGCTTCCTGCGCGGCATCCTGGCGGCAGGCGCTTGAGCAGCGCCACGTTTCCACCGCCGATGACCACGTCGTCAGGCTCGAGCGCCGCTCTCATCTCCTCGACGACGCGCTTGACGTACTTGCGCCATTTCTTTTTGCCGAGCCGCTTGAGCCCGCGCAGGCCTAGATAATCCTCATACGTGCCCTTCTTATAGGGTAGATGACTAAGCTCCATCGGCTCGAGGACGCCATCCGCGATGAAAGCAGAACCCAAGCCCGTCCCAAGGCCCAAGAACAGCATCCTGCCACCGCGATAGCTTCCAAGCGCTTGCATCGCAGCGTCGTTGACGATCTTCACCGGCCGGCTGAACGCCTTCTCGTAATCGAACTTCACCCAACCGGTACCTAAGTTGCGGGGCTCGGCGATGGGCCGCCCATGGACGACTCTGCTCGGATAGCCGATCGAGACGGCGTCATAGGTCCAATCACGCGTGCACTTCTTGACCTCCGCGACCATTTGCCTAGGAGTAAACGTTGGACCGGATGGAAATTCGCGACGCGTGCGGTGCCCGGTCGCAAGAACCTTGACATGCGTGCCACCGATATCGATGACCAGGATCTTCATCGAGCCGCGACGCCAGGCTCGGGTTGCCAACCGCCGCCCGTGGCCTTGTACAGCTGCACGACCGCGAGCCGCTCGTTGAGCAGCGCTTGTTCGAGCGATATCTGCGCACTATACGCTTGCGTGTCGCTCACGAGCACCTCGAGATACGACGTCACACCACCCTCGTAGCGCAGGTTGGCAAGCCGCAGCGCGTCAACCGCGGCGGCGGCATATGCCGTCTGCTCTATCACCGCTTCACGATTCTTATCGTAGGCGATCAAGGCATCCGACACGTCGCCGAATGCTTGATGCACCGTCTGCACGTATTGCAACACAGCGGCCTCCTTGGCAGCCTCCGTGCCCGCGACATTGGCGCGGGCAGCTCCGGCGTTGAAGATCTGTTGCACGATCTGCGGAAGAATCGAGATGTAGCCTTGACCTAGGTTGCTCTGCGGGAACACGAACGGCCCGAGCGCTACACCGTTGGCCTGTGCTGTGCCCGCCCCTGCCCCAGCAGAAATCGTGAATTGCGGGTAAAGCAGCGCACGCGCAACGCCGATCTGCGCGTTGGCGGCGATCAGCGTTTCTTCGGAAGCGCGGATGTCCGGCCGCTGTTCCAAGATCGCCGATGGTATGCCGGCTGCCGGCACGCGCGGCAAGGCGACCTGCTCGGTGAGCGGCAGCCCCCGCTGCACGGCGTTCGGATAGCTGCCAATGAGTATGCTCAGCGTGTCCTCGGTCTGCGCGATCGTGCGCTCGATGACGGGGATGACCGCCGCCGTCTCGTAGACGAGCTCTTGCGATTGTCGCACGTCTTGCAAGGTCGCGATGCCGCCTTGAAAACGGTATTGCACGAGCTGCAAGCTTTGTCGACGCGCGGCGAGCGTCTCTTTGGAAATGGCCAGCTCGACGTCAAGCTCGCGCAGCTGGAAGTACAGCGTCGCGACCGCACTGACGATCGACGCGGTGACGGTCTCGCGTGCGAAATCGGTCTCGAGCACCTGTGCAGCGGCCACCGCGGCTTGGCTGCGCACCTTCCCGAACAAATCGACCTCATATTGCAACGTCAGCAAGCCATTGGGCGCAAAGGTCGATTTGGGCTGCAGCACTGCGCGCTTCCCATTGATCTGCTGATATTGGGCGCTCAGTAGCGCGTTGATCTGCGGATATTGGTTTGACGCGATGACGGTGTACTGCGCCTCGGCCTCCTGGATGCGCTGGGCTGCGACGCGAATGTCATAGTTCTGCGCGACGGCCGTGCGCAGCAGTGACTGCAATTGCGGATCCTTGAAGACTTCCCACCAGCCCAGCTCCCCGAGCGGCGGCATGACTTGCGATGCCTGCGCTTCATCGCGGTATGCTGGCGGCTCATCTGTGTCCGGTCGATGGTATGGCGGTGCACAGGTGCCGAGCAGCTGCACGAGGATGATACCGAGCAACGCAAGCTTCATATGCTCGTCGTCCTATCGCCGCGCGCCCTCGAGGCCGCAACGGTGATGTCCGGCCGGCCGCGACGCCCTCGCTCAACCGTTTCTTCGATGACGTGGTAGAGCACCGGGATGAAGAACACGCCCAGCGATGTGGCGAAGATCATCCCGAAGAAGACGGCAGTCCCAAGCGAGTGCCGAGATGCAGCGCCTGCGCCCGACGCGATGACCAGCGGCGCGACGCCGAAAATAAAGGCGAACGACGTCATCAAGATCGGCCGGAATCGCACTTTTGCGCCTTCGAGCGCGGCCTCGAGCGCCGGCATGTTCTCCTTCTCGCGCTTGTCTTTTGCGAACGCGACGATCAAAATAGCGTTCTTGGCGGCCAGTCCGATCAACATGATCAGGCCGATCTGCACGTACACATTGTTAGGCAGATGGAACAACCACGCCCCGAAAAACGCGCCGAAAACGCCGAGCGGGATGCCGAGGATGACACCGAACGGGATCGCCCAGCTTTCATAGAGCGCTGCCAAGAACAAGAAGACGAGCACGATCGACAAGACGAAACTGATGAGCTGCGAGGACCCGGCCTGCTGCTCTTGATACGCCGTGCCCGTCCACTCGTAGCCGAATCCTTGTGGAATCGTTTCTTTGGCGACCGCTTCCATGGCGGCGATAGCTTGACCAGAGCTGTAGCCCGGTGCTGATTGCCCATCGATCTCTGCTGCGCGATAGCCGTTGTAGCGCTGGATCAGGTTCGCGCCGTGCGTCAGCGAGGGAGTGCTGAACGTGCCCAGCGGCACCATGCCGCCAGTACGGTTGCGGACCTCCAACGCGCCGATGTTCGCCTGCGTCATGCGGTATTGGGGCTCCGCCTGCACGAGCAGCTTCCATGAATTATTGAACAAGATGACGTTGTTCACCACGATTCCGCCCAGCATCGTCTGCAGGGTCTGAAACACGTCGGTGAGCTGAATGCCGAGGTTTCGGACTTTGTCGCGGTCAAGCGCCAGATCGACTTGCGGATAATCCACTGAGTAGCTCGAGTTGACCGTGGTCAACTCGGGCCGCTTGGTCGCAGCATCGAGAACGCGTGCAGCGACCTGCGCGAGCTCTTGCTGGGTGTGTCCGGTGCGATCTTCTAGCATGAACTGGAAACCGCCGGAGTTCCCCAATCCTATGATAGGCGGCGGCGGCACCGGCAAGATCTTCGCCTCAGGGTGTTTGACCGCTTGGAAATACGCGGTGCGGATGATATTCGCCAAGCCGAGCGATTTTGCGGTGCGCTTCTCCCATGGGATGAGCGTCACGGCGATGGCGGCGACGTTCGATTGCGTCGTGTTGTTCAGGATATTGAGGCCGCCAAGCGTGACCACATCTTGGACCCCTGAAATCGACTTGACCTCCTTCGCGATGACATCGGCCGTCGCGCGCGTGCGCTCGAGCGACGAACCGTTCGGCAACATCACATCGAGAAAGAAATAGCCTTGATCCTCGAGCGGCACGAAGCTCGACGGCAACGTCTTGAGCAGCCAGCCGGCACCCAGCGTGATGAACGCCAACAGCACCAGCATGAGCGCCGTTCGCCGGATCGCGCTCTTGAGCACGACCATATACCTTGAGCGCGTGTGATCGAACAACCCATTGAACCAGTCGATGAAGCGACCGATTGGACCGTGCAGCGGCTCGCGTGGACGCAAGACCGTGGCACACAGTGCCGGCGTCAGCGTGAGTGCGACGAGGGCCGAAAGGAGCACCGACACCGATAACGTCAGCGCGAATTGCTGGTAGAGCCGGCCGCCGATCCCCGGCAGGAATGCCGCCGGTACGAACACGGCGGTCAGAACGAGCGCCACCGCGATGACCGGCGCTTGCACTTCTTCCATCGCCTTGAGCGTCGCGTCTTTGGGAGACATTCCTTGCTCGATATGCAGCTCCGATGCTTCCACCACGACGATCGCGTCATCGATCACGATGCCAACCGCGAGCACGATACCGAAGAGCGACAGCGTGTTGAGCGAAAATCCTAGCGGTACGAAGGCGGCGAAGGTGCCGATCAAGGCCACCGGGACTGCGCAGACCGGGATGATCGTCGCGCGCACGTTTCCTAAGAAGATGAAGACGACCAGGCAGACGAGGATGAACGCTTCCAATAGCGTCATGAGCACGTCGCGAATCGAGGCATGCACAAAGTCCGTCGTGTCCAACGTGATTCCGTAGCGCAGCCCCGGCGGGAACGACCGTGCGAGCTCGTCCATCTCCTTACGCACGGCTGCCGCGGCCTGAATGGCATTGGCCGACGGGGTCTGATAGATGAGGATCGCTGCGGCGGGTGTGTTGTTGAGCTCGCTGAACAGCTGGTAGCTCTGCGCTGCGAGTTGTGTGTGGCCGACATCGCGCAGCCTGACGACCGAACCGTTGGACAGCGTGCGCAGCACGACGTTGTCGAACTGTTGCGTTGAATCAAGCAGCCCCGCGACATTGACGGGCGTCTGATAGGGGGCCCCCTGCGGCGACGGCGGCAACCCAAGCTGTCCGGCCGGCGCAAGCGTGTTCTGTTCCTGGAGGGCATTGATCACATCGTTTGCCTGCAAGCCCAGACCGGCGAGCGAATCGGGTCGCAGCCATACCCGCATCGCGTAATTGCCGGCCCCCACCAAGCTCGTATTCCCGACGCCGGGCACGCGGTTCAGGTTATTGATGATATTGATGGTCGCGTAGTTGCTCAACCACAACGAGTCATAGGTGTTGTCAGGCGCGTAGAGCGTGACGATCATCAGGATCGCAGGCGACTGCTGGGTGACAGCCAGTCCGTACGAGTTCACCGCGCTCGGCAGCGAGCTGGATGCCGTCTGCACCCGGTTCTGCACGAGGTTGGCATCTTGGTTGATATCCGATCCGACGTTGAAGGTCGCCGTCAGCGTGTAGACGCCGTTGGAAGTCGAGAAGGAATTCAAGTACATCAGGTTCGGCGCGCCGTTGACGCGGGTTTCGATGTTGGTGGCCACGGCTTGCTCGACGATGCTCGCGTTCGCGCCCGTATAGGTCGTGTTCACTTGCACGGTGGGCGGCGTGATCTGCGGGAAGAGGGCCACCGGCAACACGGCTAGTGAGATGAGCCCAGCCAAGCAGATGACGATTGCGATGACGATCGCGAAGATGGGCCGCTCGATGAAAAACCGTGAGATCATATGCGTGGAGGCGACGGGCCTTGCGTCGGCGCGACGGTGATGCCGGCCTGCACCCGATTGGTTCCACCGACCACGACCACGTCTCCGGCCTGCACGCCGCTCTGCACGATGATCCAGTCACCCACCGTCGTGCCCGTCTCAAGCGTCCGCAGCTGTAACTTGTTGTCCGGCCCCACGACGTACACGACCGGCGTGCCCTGTAACGATTGGACGGAGCTTTGCGGTACGAGCACGGCATTTTGCTGTGACGCGATAGGGAACTCGACGCGCGCGAACTGACCGGGACGCAGTAGCGCCTGCGGATTGGGAAACACTGCTTCGATCGAGATCGTGCCGGTCTGCTGGTCCACGGCGCGGTTGATGTTCTCCGGTGTGCCGCGATATGGGTAGACAGATCCATCCGAGAGGAATAGGCGCAGCACGGGGCGGCGCGGCTCGTGGCGCATGACCAAAAGGCGTGGCGCGATCCGCAAATAGTCGGATTCGCTCAGCTGAAAGACGACTTTGATCGGATCGATGGTAGACACTGTCGCCAGCGACGGGGTCTTGGCGGGGCTCACGTAGTTGCCTTGATCGACTTGGACGAAGCTGATGATGCCGGTGACCGGTGAGGTGATGGTCGTGTAGCTCAAATTGAGCTTCGCATTCGCCAGTTGGGCCTGGGCTTGTGCAAGCGATCCTTGGGCGTCGAGGATCGACGTGCGCTGATTCAGTTTGACATCCGCGTAGTTCGCTTGCGCCGCCGCGACGTTCGCAAGGGCGATGTCGTACTCGGTCTTGGACTGGTCGTAGTCTTTTTGCGAGACGGCAGACTTGCTCGCGAGGGGTGCCATGCGCGCGAGCTCGACCTTGGCGTACTGGTATTGCGCCACGGCTTGGGCGAGCTTCGCGGCGGCGACTTGGTCCTGGACGTTGCTTTGCGCACGGGCCAAATTGGCTTGTGCTTTGTCAACGTCGCCTTGGGCCGCACTCACAGCAGCCAGATACTGGTCCTGCTGGATGCGCATGAGCAACTGGCCCTTGTGCACGAGCGAACCATCGCGAAACGCGACGAGGTCGAGCGTGCCCTCGACGCGCGGCACGAGCGTGATCTCTTGCACGGCTTGCGTGTGCGCCACGTACTCGACCATCACCGGCACGGTCTGGCGCACGGCTCTCGTGACCTGCACGGGCACAGGCGAGGCGAC
Source organism: Vulcanimicrobiota bacterium (assembly GCA_019232725.1). Lineage (GTDB taxonomy): Bacteria > Vulcanimicrobiota > Vulcanimicrobiia > Eremiobacterales > Eremiobacteraceae > JAFANK01. Next base: position 6,676 of record JAFANK010000100.1, read on the forward strand.
CGGTGCAGGCGTCTTGCCATGGCACGACCCCAGCAGCAATGACGCAGTCGCGATCAGCGCTACAAAAAGGGAGCGAGCGCGCGGTGCCTTTGTGCTGTATCGCAAGGCGCGGCCTGACATGCCAGAACGCGCCGCGCCGCGAACCTCGTCGAAATCGCTAGTGCAGCGCTACGCTGCTAGTTTGCGGGGCGCGGTAGCCGACAGGCCCGTACAGCTCTTTGTTGTGCGGCGGCAACGCCGGGTTTCTCCAATGCGTGCCGTCCGCGAAGGCGATGCGAAGCGGAACGCACTGTGGCAGCCCGGTCTGCAGCGGAAAGATGTTCGCACTGACGCCGAACTTGTGCTTGATCTCCGCGCCTGGTGAAAAGGTGCCGACATCCCTGACCTCGGCCACGAGTCTTCCATTTGCCACAAGACCGAATTCAATCTCGCTCATCGTCTTGTGCGAGATGTTGACGTAGTCGATCCCCAGCTGCGGCATGGTCGTGGTCACGGGAGGCTGGTAGGCGGTGAAACCATAGGGGTCTCCCCAGTACCCGCCGCGATACCCCCACCCCGGCGCGTAACCATAGTATCCTGGGCCCGCCACGTAGCCGCCACTTTGCATGAGATTCAGTTTGGGATCGCACGCGCTGACCTTAACAAGTTGCGAGGCGTGCTTCACGGGCTGCGCCGGCGCTGCGGCGGCTGCCGGTGTGCTCATCGCTGCGGGCGAGCTGGCTTGGCTCGGTTGCGCTAGTGCGAGATGCGCAACGCCTGCGACTGCGACGAGACAGGCGGCGAGTGCGACGCAGGAAACGAACGCGCTGCGGTGATGTACACGCATGATCTCACTCCTCGGGCTCGCGGGTGACGACCGATTGGCACCGCGCTTCCGAAAAGCCTGCCGTGTGGGCGCGTCAGTTATCTAGTCTACGGGCCGGCGTTAACGGTCACGACCTGGTCGGCGCTCACGTAACCCGGGAACACGAGATCCGGGCCAACGCTGATGTCTTTGCCTTTTTGAAAATTGGACGCATACGAACCGTTCACGCCGAACACGAGCGGTGTCGTCTTGCCCTTGACCGCAGCCAAATCGACATGCTGGCCACTCACCGACACCACCCAGTCGAGCTGCACCGCAATGCTCGCCTCGTGGCCTTTGCCAACTGGATTGACGGCCACGATATGACCCTGGCCGTTGGCACCTTTTTGCACGAGCACCCAGCCTTGCTTGACAGCCGGCTCAGCCACGATGATGCTGAAAGTCTGTCCCTGGCTCGAACCAGACGACGATATGCTATCGACCAGGTGGACACTCACGGGCGTGCCTGCAGGCAACGGGATCGCGTTTGCCGCGGCGATGAAAACCGACGTGGCGGCGACGAGTAGTGCCGCCAAAAAGATGTGGGGAAGGTGTTTTTGTGTCATGCCTTCAGCGATTCTACAGGAAGCGGCGAAACCCCGCGCATCCAAGAGCAGGCACCTTTTGCCCGAAGACGTAAGCTCTCTAGCGGGCAGAAAAGCTTCCGGACGCAAGGACACCACTTTCCAGAATGTGCCAGCATCAAAAGCCCAGGCGAGACGCCGGGCTCATCCTCGTGTGCGCAGTTGTGATGCTCGTCGCATGCACGCATAACGAGCAAAAACCGACCGTCAGCGGGATGTTCGCAGCGCCGGCAGCAGATGCTTCCCAGTGCGCGCCAACCGTGGTCTTGGGAACGCAAAGAAGTCTCGATCCACATCCCGGCATGGTGTGGATACCGGCCGGCGAGTTCTCGATGGGATCAAACAATCCGAAGTTCGACGACGCTCGGCCATGGCATAGAGTTCGGCTGCATGGCTTTTGGATTTCCGCGACCACGGTGACCAATGATGAATTCGCACGATTTGTCAAAGCGACGGGTTATGTCACGGTTGCCGAGCGCAAACCCAATCCCGCCGATTTTCCCAACGCGCCGCTGAAAAATCTCGTTCCAGGTTCGCTCGTCTTCACGCCACCTGACCATCCAGTGGAGCTCAACGATGACTCGCAGTGGTGGCGCTACGTGCCTGGAGCGAACTGGCGCCATCCGAGCGGACCGCACAGCTCAATCGCAGGTCGTGGCCACTATCCGGTCGTCCAAGTGGCCTACGAAGATGCGCTTGCGTATGCACGCTGGGCGCACGAGCGTCTGCCGACCGAGGCAGAGTACGAATATGCCGAGCGCGGCGGCCTGAGCTGCAAACCGTATGCCTGGGGCGACGCTTTCAC
>JAFANK010000128.1 GCA_019232725.1 Vulcanimicrobiota bacterium
CGTGTTCACCCGGCTGCGCAGCTTCGCTTTCAACATCCTCAAGGCCAACCGAACCGGCACCCTCAGCCAGGACCGCTACCGCGCCGCTCTCGCAGGCATCGACAGTCTTCTGGAACTTATCATCTGATAGCGTTGAACAGCCATGCCGGAGGGTAGTCCCATTCCGCCCAACACGTTGGCCGAACTGGAGCGTGAACTTGCGCATCTGCGTTTCGTCAACCAACAAATCAAGGATATCGAGGACGCCCGTCGGACCCAGCTCGAACAGGCGCCGCACCACGGTTCCAACGACAAGGTTTTGCAACTTGAACAGATCCGTGGCCTCGGCATCGAGACCGCGGATATGCTCGCGAACGAGGTATTTTGCCGCGACCTGCGGGATCAGCGAGCAGCCGCCCGATACGTCGGGCTCACCGGCTCACCCGACGAGAGCGGTCGGCGCCGGCGGGAGAAGGGCCTTGCCAAGGCAGGCAACGCGCGAGCACGTCGCGGCATGATCCAGCTAGCCTGGCGCTTTCTGAACCATCAGAAGGATAGCGCCCTTGCGCAATGGTACCAAGCGCGCGTCGCTGGCGGCAAAAAACGCACCACCATGATCGTGGCGCTGGCCCGCAAGCTGCTTATCGCGCTCTGGCGGTATGTCACGACCGGCGAGGTACCGCAGGGCGTGGTCCTGTGTGCAGCGTGATTGAACTGCTGGAGGAGAAAGCGCTCACAACGTAAACAGTTTCGGCCTTCGTCTGCGTCGCGCGACGAACCGCCGACAACGGTCCGAGGTGGCGGAAACCCGAGGACTCCCATGGCTGAATCATGCCGCAAATGAGAATGGGACTGCCGCCCCGGAGCTTCGCCGTCGATGCGTATGGCTGCATCATGGTGGCGATCCATGCGGATCGCACCGAATACAAGGTTGTGACGCGATAAGCTTGCGTCCAGAGCGAGCTCTCCTCGGATCATCTTGCGTGACGGCAAACGAGACTCTGCTACGGAATCAAACTGCAACCATCGTGAGCCCCTCACGCACTAGTCGTTACAGACGCAACCTGGTCTGCGGGCCGAAAAGCCCGCCGGAGGTCGATTTTGTGCTTGACAGCCTCAGCCCTCATACAAGGGGAGTCATGAGCCTTCGCGCAGCACCCCTTTGTCACTGTGGGGAGCGCCCACGCCGCGAAATCCGCACTCAAGTGATTGTGCTACGCCGCACTTCGTCGTCCGAACGGGCGCGGGGATCGGCGCGGTAGGAACAGGCCTACTGCGCCGTGTGGGTTGACCCTGCGGGCAGCACTTCGACGGTGGCGGTGCGTCCCATCACCAGCTTGATGCCTGCGGGGACATGGTCGAGCGCGATGCGAACCGGGATGCGTTGGGCGAGCCGGACCCAATTGAAAGTGGGGTTCACGTTTGCCAGCAGGTCGCCGCTGGCCTGACGTTCGCGGTCGGCAATGCCGCCGGCAATACTCTCCACGTGCCCCTCGATGTAGTCGTGCTCGCCCATCAGGTGGATGCGCGCGGGATTGCCGACCTTGATATGCGGCAGCTTGGTCTCCTCGAAATAGGCGTCGACGTGAAAGCTGTCGCTGTCGATCAGCGCGAAGACAGGGTGGCCGGCATTGACATAGTCGCCGGGCCGCAAATCGAAGTTGCTGATGACCCCGTTGACCGATGCCTGCACCTCCGACCGTGTTAGGTTCAAGCGCGCCACATCGCGGTTGGCCACAGCCTGCTGGTATCCAGCCGCGTCTTCGACAGCGACGGCCGCACGTTGCTGCTTCTGCTCCTCCGAGATCGAGAGGTTGCTCAGTGCGGCGAAGCGGTTGGTCTCTCGCACAGCCTCTTGTGTCGCGGCCTGCTGATTGAGTACGGCCGCTTCCGCTTGCTCCAGTGCCAACTGGAAACGCACCGGGTCGATCCGAAACAGGACGTCGCCGCGGTGCACTGCCTTGTTGTCGTGCACCGGCACCTCCAACACCAGGCCCGAGACGTCGGCAGTCACTTGAACCACGTCGGCGCGAACGACGCCGTCCCGCGTCCAGGGTTCGTCCATGTAGATGACCCACATGCGCCAACCGACGAAGCCGGCTGCCACGACAGCGATCGCCGTCGCGACGATGCGCAGTGCCAAGGATAGGGTCCCTCTTATGGTCGTCCGGGCGGCGTGCCTGATCGGCACATCAGCGAGCGTTCTCATGGTATACCCCATCCGGCGCCGAGTGCCGTCAGGCCACCGACTGCCA
>JAFANK010000310.1 GCA_019232725.1 Vulcanimicrobiota bacterium
AGGAACAAGCGGACCTGAGCGAGCGGATCGCTGAGAACGCACGGTCGCAATCGAAGAACTTCCTTGCGAAGCGATTTGAGCAAAAGCATCGGGCGGCCCAAGAAGCTGAGGCGACTGTCCGCGACGTGCTGCTGGGCCTGCGGCCCAATGAAGGCCCGCAAATCGATCCGGCCGTGACGGCGCAAGTCCAGGAGCCGTCACAACCCGCGTAGGGCAAGGGGCCCTACAAGGACCGCCGTTGAAGATGGCAGGCCGATGATGTCTCCGTTGCAGACAACCTTCCGGCCGTTTCCATCACTGCCCGTTCGAACGCTTGCGCTCGTCGCTCGGCGTCTCTTGGGCAAACTGCGCGAAGCATTGAACGGCGTGTTTGGTCCGCTGCCCGAGCCTCTTGAGGAGGCGTTCAAAGACGCGGCGATTTCCCTATCGAATTTGGTGAATGCGCTCACGCTCGCAGCCCCCGAGGAGCCCCAGTTTTCCACCCTTCGCGATCGCAATGGTGTCGATAAGAGCCGTTTGACATCGCGCGAGCGTCAAGTGCTGCGGCTTTTGTGCGCCGGCTATCGCAACCACGACATCGCCAAACGCCTGGACTATGGCTTGGGGACGATCAAAGCAGACGTGCGAGCGATCTTGGAAAAACTGGGCGTGAGCGACCGGACGCAAGCAGCAGCCGTGGCCATCCGGCGGGGCCTGATCTAGACTCGGTAACCGAGGGTTTTAGTATGAGGGACATAGGCCGTCGCCGGCCTCGTTTTGCGATGTCCGCTGCGAGCCAGTCCAAGCGTCTTGAGAATTGAGATGCCGGTGCGGCATCATAATGAAAGCAGAGGAGCAAGTCTATGAGTGAATTCGTCTATCTGTATCGGGGCGGCCAACGCGGCGCATCGCCGGAGCAATCCGAACAGATCATGCAGAAGTGGGTGGCCTGGCTCAAGCAACTCGAGGACAAGGGCCACATGAAAGATCGCGGCCAGCCGCTCGAGTCAGAGGGCAAAGTCGTCAAGGGTGATGGCAAACTCATCACCGACGGTCCATATGCGGAATCGAAGGACATCGTGGGCGGCTACACGCTCGTGCAGGCAAAAGACTTGACGCAAGCGGCCGAACTCGCCAAGGGCTGCCCGATCTTCGACCGTGGCGGCCTCGTCGAAGTCCGCCCCGTCATGGAGATGTAGTGCAGGTCGAGGAACATCTGTTCCGGCGTGAGTCAGGGCGTCTCGTGACGGCCCTGACGCGCATCTTCGGGCTGGACAACTTAGCGCTGGCAGAAGACGTCGTTCAAGACGCCTTCTGTCGCGCTTTAGAGGTGTGGAAAATACGCGGCGTTCCCGACAATCCATCTGCTTGGCTGATGGCGACCGCGAAAAACCGGGCGATCGATGTGTTGCGCCGGCAAAAGACGGCGCAGCGCTGCGCGCCAGAGCTGGAACGGCTGTTCAAGAGCGAATGGACGCTCGTCCCTACCGTCAGCGGCCTCTTCGATCCGAGCGTCATCAAAGACGATCAGCTGCGCATGATGTTCTCGTGCTGCGACGAGCGGCTGTCGCAAACGTCACAAGTCGCGCTTGTCCTCCATCTCCTATGCGGCTTCTCGGCCTCGGAGGTCGCGGCCGCATTTTTGGCGGGCCAGGCAGCGATGGAGAAACGATTGACGCGCGCAAAGAAAGTCCTCTCCTCGAGCAAGCACCTCTTCGATCTGGCAGACCGGGAGTTTGCCGAACGCCTCTCAAGCGTGCAGCGCGCCATCTATCTGCTCTTCAATGAGGGCTACCAGAGCGCGTCGGGTGAGGCGGCAACGCGCGTGGAACTGTGCCGTGAGGCTATGCGCCTGGCGCAGGCGCTACTCGATCATCCCCTGTCCGCGACCGGCGCAAGTCACGCGCTCTGCGCACTTTTGTTCTTGCACGCGGCGCGGCTGCCGGGGCGAGTCGATGCCGCAGGCGAGCTGCTCTCGCTTTTCGATCAGGATCGCGCGCGTTGGGATGCGGGGCTCATCGAACGCGGCCGGCGCTTTCTTGAGCTGTCGGCTTCGAGTGATGAGCTCACGGAGTATCATGTCGAGGCGGCGATTGCCGCATTGCACGCCGCCGCCCAAAAGGTCGAGGAGACCGACTGGGCTGGCATCGTCACATGCTACGATGCACTGCTGCGTCTGCGTCCGACGCCGGTCGTCGCGCTCAATCGCGCGATCGCCGTCGCCCAAGCGCAAGGACCATCCCGTGGTCTGGAAGAGCTCGAACGAATCCCGGATTCTGAGCGGCTTGCCGGCTACCCATTTTATCACGCAGCCCTTGGCGAGCTTGAGCGCAGACGCGGTGCGCTCGATATAGCCCGGGGACATTTCTGCACGGCACACGCGCTCGCAAAAAACGCCGCCGAACGACGTTTTCTCGAACGCCGCATCGAAGAATGCAGCCCAGAAATGTCGCTCACGCCTGTCCCGGCCGGCTAGCACCAAGACGTTCCGGAGGTTCTTCACCGGAACCTCACACGGTTTTCGCGCGCATTGGTAGACTAAAGGAGTTATGCGCCGCGACCGTGATCCGGCCGAACCTGCCTTGCCCGCTACCATCACCTTTGTGAGCTTGGTGGGTTCGCTCATCGTCGTCGGCTGGGTGGCGATGTTCTTGTTGCTGGTCAAGCGCTGGTGAACGGCCGATGATCCGCTCCGAACGAGTGTGGATGACGGCGGGCGTCATCACGCTGATCGTATTCTTGTGCATCCTCGGCGTTGCGGCGCTGCATGACAATATCGTCCCTCCAAGCCATCTGCAGACGATCGATCCGGCCCAAGTATCGCAAACGCCTCCATTCGATAAGCCCGGGCTGCGCAAGACGGGGCCGAAGCAATACGAGGCGTACCTCGTCGCGCATATCTTCGCGTTCACGCCGGAAAGCATCACCGTGCCGGCTGGGTCGACCGTGACATTTTATGCCACAAGCCCAGACGTCGTCCACGGGTTTTTCATCGCTGGGACCGCGATCAACATGATGGTCGTGCCCGGCTGGGTGAGCGACGACAGCCACACGTTCACAAAGTCCGGTACCTATCTGCTCTTGTGCAACGAGTACTGCGGCAGCGGCCACCACTTCATGTACGGTAAGATTGTCGTCCAATGATAATGGAACATCAGGTCGGCCGCGAGAATCGCTTGGTCATCGCCCACATGTATTTCGCCACGATCGCGCTCATGGTGGGAGCGAGTTTTGGGCTGCTGCAAGCGCTCTCGCGAGCGCAGTGGGCGGCAGCGCCGGCCTGGTTCGATTACTATCGGATGCTGACCGCACATGGCGTGCTCAACGCCATCGTGTTCACCACGTTTTTCATCTGCGGCTTGGCGACGTTGCTCACCTATCGGGCTATCCCGCGCGAGCGGTCGCTCTGGATCGGCTGGCTCGCCTTCTGGGTGATGGCGATCAGCTCGATCATGGCTGCGCTCTCGATCCTACGGGGCAACGCGACCGTGCTCTACACGTTCTACGCGCCGCTCAAGGCCAGCCCGTGGTTCTACATCGGCACCACGCTGCTCGTGGTGGGAACCTGGATCGTGATGATCGATCTGATCCAGAACGCGCTGTGGTTTTGGCGCAATCACCCAGGCGAGCGTTTGCCACTCGTCGTACATGGGTCGCTGACGACATTCGTCATGTGGTTCATCGCCACGATAGGCGTGGCGATCGAAATGCTCGTCTTTCTCATCCCATGGTCGCTCGGGCTCGTGCCCAAAGTGAACGTCATGTTCACGCGCGTGCTGTTCTGGTATTTCGGGCACCCGCTCGTCTACTTTTGGATCATGGGTGCGTATCTCATCTGGTACAACCTGGTTCCCAGATTCTATGGCGGCAAAGTCTTCAGCGATGCGTTGACGCGGCTTGCGTTCATTCTGCTGTTGCTCTTGTCGACGCCGGTCGGCTTGCACCACCAGTTCATGGAGCCGGGCATTTCGCCGGGGTGGAAGTGGTTGCACACCATGACGACCTTTGGAGTCGTCATCCCATCCATCCTCACGGCATTTGCGATCTTCGCATCATTTGAACTCGCGGCGCAGCGCGCCGGCGTCAAGGGATTCGCCGCGACGATCGCATGGCTGCCCTGGAAGAATCCTGCGTTCACGGGGCCCGCGCTTGGGATGATCCTCTTCATCTTCGGTGGCCTGGGTGGCGTTATCAACGCGTCCTACGCCATGGACACGATCGTGCACAACACGATGTGGATCGTCGGCCACTTCCATGTCACCGTCGGCGGCCCGGTCGCGCTTTCGTTCTTGGGCGCCGCATACTGGATCATCCCACGACTCACGGGGCGCCGTTTGTGGGCGCCAAATCTGGCGCTTGCGCAGACGTACACGTGGTTCGTAGGTATGGCGATCATGTCGACCGCCATGCACTGGGCTGGCATCTTAGGGTCGCCGCGCCGTACCGATAACGTCACGTATTTGGGTGCAGCCGCGGCGAGCTCGTGGATGCCGCAGATGCACTGGGCGGCGATCGGCGGCACCATTTTGTTCATGAGCATTCTGATGTTCGTGGCCGTCGCGATCGGAACGCTCTTCACACCCAAGACGCAGATGGACCCGATCCTGCCGGCTCCGGTCGAGGACGAGGCGCTTGCGACGCCGGCCGTCCTTGACCGCATCGGGACCTGGGCGGTCGTGGCGATCGTCTTGGCGGTGCTGGCCTACGCTGGCCCTATCCACGAGCTTTTGACCATGCATACCTACGGTGCGGCCGGCATGCGGACGTGGTGACGTAGGCTGCACGACGAAAAGCACAGCGACGAATCCAACACCTTCACACGTTATTCCATCCCCGGTTATCCGTGTTCTGGATACTGAAACGCAGGAGGGTATCATCATGCATCAAGCTTTTCGTGCGACGGTCTTGCCGCTGGCAATCGCCGCCGTCGCTCTTGTCATCTCGGCCGGCGCTGCACTCGCGCATCCGACCATCGACATCGTCGCGTCGAACTGGAAGTTCACGCCAGCGAAGATCAGCATCCCGGTCAACGAAGAGACGACCCTGCGCCTCACCTCGTCGTCAGGCGTCCACGGGATTGCATCGGACGACCTCGGCATTGCCACGACGAAGATCACGCCTGGGGATTTCCAACTCGTAAAGTTCACACCGAAGAAGGCAGGCACGTACGTGCTGCACTGTGCGGTCGTCTGCGGCCCAGGCCACAGCGACATGGCGCTGACCATTGAAGTGACGCCATGAAATTCCGCCGCGCGACCATCCTTATCGCCGCAGTGCTCGTCGTGGCGTGGATCGTCGAAGCGGTGCGACCAACGGCGGCGATGCCGCCGTTTGCACAGGCATACGGCATGGATTGCCAGGTCTGCCACACGGTCGTCCCTGGTCTGAATGCCTACGGCCGCTACGTCCAACGTACTGGCTACGCATCGCTCGACCCAAAGACGCTGGAGCGGGCTGATCCGATCTGGATCGGCGAGAACCCTGTGTACGACTCATCAGTCGGTCCTGACGTGCAATGGGGCAATCTGGCGGTGCATCTCGCCGGCGCATTGGGCACCGACTTCACGTACCACGGTCAAGAATGGTTATCCAATAATGGCGACGGTACGCTCACGGACACATTGTGGATCACCTACAACAACCTGCTGCACAGAGACGGCCATCTGTTCGTCGGCAAACTCGAGGCGCCAGCGCCCTCGCCGTTCAGCATGTGGTTCGACCTGGCTGGTTTCCAAACGCCCAGCATCACGGTTGGCGAGCATGTCTGGCCGTTCAGCTCCAACCGCTGGGGCTCCAAGCTTGCATACACGCACGGCTGGTTGAACGCCGACGTTGGCTACCTCGGCCCGAGCGGCGAGGTGAATGGCACAAACGGTGCCGGTGATTGGAGCTCGACCACCGAGAAGACCTTGCAGTGGCATGTGGCGGATGCGCTCGGCTACAAGCCGACCGAGTTCGGCGCGTACGGCGGTACGGGCACCTTCCTCACCTCCGACGGGCAAGTCGACAGCTATAACGGAGCTGCCGTCTATGGTGAGGTCGATCCCACGCACGGATGGCCGGGCGGATATGTCATCTACCAGCATGGCTACGACAGCCATCCCGGCGTCAATCCCAACACCGGCTTGGCGTATAACTCGGCGACGAGCACGGCATCGACGATCGAAGCGTACGAGCCGCTGTTCAAGAACCAAGTGATCGTCAGCTACCGCTACGAGTATCTCAATGACGGGCTGGGAACGCAGACGCACTTCCCCTATGTCAATGTCGCCTGGTTCGCCTCCCACCATGTCAGCGACCGCAACGCCAACGGGTTGATCGTCAACTTCCAGTCGACGATCAATCAAGGCTCGACGCCAAGCTGGCAAGGACAGATCTGGTACGCAACGACGATCGGCGGCGTTAACGGCAAATAGCTTGCCACAACGATCGTGTTGACCAAACGGCCGCACGCCTCGATGCTGCGGCCGTCCCCTTTTCATTCCCAGGTGCGCCCGGCCGCGATGCGCGAACTAGGGGCACCGCGTGACTGATACGTTACAATCCGGCGCCACCAAAGCGGCTTCAGCGTTGAGCCCTGATGAGCTTCGTCGTATCGACGCATACTGGCGCGCCGCGAACTATCTTTCGGTCGGCCAGATCTATCTGCTCGACAACCCGCTGCTTCGCGAGCCGCTCCTGCCCGAACACATCAAACCGCGGCTGTTGGGCCATTGGGGGACGACGCCCGGCCTCAACTTCGTGTACGCGCATCTGAACCGGCTGATCAAAGCGCACGACCTCGACATGATCTTCGTGTGCGGCCCCGGTCACGGCGGTCCGGGCATGGTGGCGAACACGTACCTCGAGGGCACCTATAGCGAGCTGTACCCGAATGTGCCGCAGTCGGCTGCCGGCATGCAACGGTTGTTCAAGCAGTTCTCATTCCCGGGCGGCATCCCCAGTCACGACGCGCCGGAGACACCGGGCTCCATCAATGAAGGCGGGGAGCTAGGCTACTCGCTCGCGCACGCGTATGGCGCCGCCTTTGATGATCCGGATTTCATCGCCGCCGTGGTGATTGGAGATGGTGAGGCTGAAACCGGTGCCCTCGCCACCAGTTGGCACGCGAACAAGTTCCTCAATCCGCAGCGCGACGGGGCCGTGTTGCCGATCTTGCATCTCAACGGCTACAAGATCGCCGGGCCCACGGTGCTCGCGCGCATCCCCCGTGAAGAGCTCGTCGAACTCATGCGCGGCTACGGCTATGCGC
>JAFANK010000031.1 GCA_019232725.1 Vulcanimicrobiota bacterium
CTGTAGCCGTGGTTGATCGGCGGGATGAGCACGGCTTTGTCTGGGGCTAGGCTGACCGCCCGGTCGCACGCCGCATAACAAAGCCTGACATCGGTATCGATGGGGAGATGCAGGCCGTGATCCTCAACGGTCGCGACCGGCACGACGGCCACTTTGCCTTCGGCCGCGGCCTCTTTGACCTGGGGCCATGTCATCTCACCGTAGTGATACGGAATCGTCGTCATGCGCTTCGGTTCACGCCCGAGGTCAGCTCTTCCGGCATCGAATCAGCTTCGCTTCGGAGCGTGCAGAGCCGACCATCCCCATGCTATCACGCCCGATGCCAAGCCCCCGGCAGCCCCACAGGCCAGATCGAACAAGACATCATCGAGCTCTTCTGGGTATTCGACGATTTCAATGAGCGCAGACATGCCTACGCCGGCCGCCAAGGTGATGAGGACCGCCTGCCACAGCGAAGCCGGTGGTTTGCGGCGGAGTGCCAGCACGAAGAGACCGACACCGCCGAAATAGATAACGCTGGCCGATTTACGCGCGAGCCAGGTGCTTGTGTGGCCGTACACAGGCAGCCGCTCTTTTGTCGCGCGCAAGACGCGCTTGGCGGAGGTTGGCAGGTCACGACGAGCAACCGGTGCGGCTTTCTGCATCTCCCGGCCGGCCCAGTGTTCGAATCCACCCGTCCATGCAAGGACGATGCCGATGACGACAAAGACGATGACCTCAACGACCTTAAGCCGATAATGCATGCGGGAACTCTAACAGCGTGCATCCCGTTATCAAGGGGTAAACCTTCGGTTGGCACGAGTTGTCGTGTCTATCCGTTCCAAGGGAAAGGTGTATCGCATGGATCGTAAGGGGTTTTTGGGAGCCACTGTTGCGGCTGGCTTCGGTGCTGCAGCGCTGAGCTCGCCGGCGAGCGCTGCCGACACGCGGCTGGATACGCTGAGCAACCGTAACATCTCATACATGATGATCATCATTCAGGCAACCATCGACAACTTGAACCAGGACGAGCATGACTACGGCGGACATCGTGCTACCGCAGTCAACTTATTGCAACAGGCGAAGGCGCAACTCGAAGCAGGGCTGGATTACTTCAAAGCACACCCGCTTTGAGAACATTCCTCGCCTTATCATCTGACGAGCCGAGCGCGAGCGAACGCAACTTTGTTGCGGCCGTCGCGCTTGGCATCGTACATGCGTGCATCGGCAGCCTCGAGCAAACGGTCCGCCGGTGCCTCCGCATTTTGGGGGACGTCGACCGGATAGTGCGCGACGCCGAGACTGACCGTTATCGGTATCCTCGGTTGTGGAACATCCGGCGGCCCCGCGCAGAATTCGGTGCGTTCGATGCGGGCACGCAGTCCTTCCGCGACCGCGATCGCGTCATCCTTGGTACGATCGAGCAGCGCGATGCAAAACTCATCGCCGCCGTTGCGACCGGCGAAGCCGCCAGTCGCCGCGACCTCGCGAAATACGTCGGCAAGCGCACGAAGCAGCGTGTCGCCAACCGTGTGACCGAAGGTATCGTTCCACAATTTGAAGCGATCGGTGTCGATGAAGAAGAGCGCCACATCGCGGCGGGGCCCTTCGAGCACCTCCCGCAGACGTTTGCGAAACGATGATGCGCTCAACAGTTGCGTGAGTGGATCGATTTCCGCTTCCCGCTTCACCTCATCGGCAAACCGAGCGCGCTGCAAGGCATCGGCGGACAAGCGCGCGACGGTCAGCGCTGTCCCGAGCTCGTCCTCGTTGAACGGATCGTCATGCTTGCGCTCCGCATACACCGCGCCGATGACTGCAGGCCGCAGGCCATAACCTCGCGGCTGGGTGAGCGGCACGCACAGCGCCCACACGCGATCGCGGCTGCCAAGCAGCGGCCCATTACGATAGCCGTCACCAAGCGCCCACAAATCAGCGATTGGCAAGCCTGACGCTATCGGCGCTCGGGACGGTCCGATGAGCGCCGCGCACGCGTTGCGCTCCGTCCATGCAATAATGCTCTCGCCTTCATACGCATCGCCGATTCGAAGGTACGTTGGACCTTGTCCATCGGAGGCTGCAGCAAGCTCGAGGCGCCCGTCGTGTGCCACAAAGCAAAGAACGTGGCTAGCGGGCACAAGCGTGCGGAACCGTTCGACGATCCGTTGACACGTCTGAGCAGTCGAATCGCGCGCAGCTTGGGTGAGTGGCGGGGCGAGCTCCGACAAGAGCGGGACGCGGCGTTCGGCACGCATCACGCGCCGCTGCAACGACTTCAGTTGGAGGCGCTGCCAGACGAAAACCGCCGCCGCGACGATCGCGCAGGCGGCGGCGATGATCCACGGCAGCTGGCCGATCATGCCGGCTCTGCTGCGTCCTTCTTCTTCAAGCTCTTGGCGGGGTTGCCGGCGACGCGCTCACCTGCCGGCACATCGTGGAGCACGACCGATCCGGCACCAGTCATCGCCTCGTCACCGATCTCAATGGGCGCACGCAAACTCGAATTCGAGCCGATGAAGACGCGCTTGCCGATCTTGGTCTTGTGCTTTCGCTTGCCGTCGTAATTGCAGGTGATCGTGCCCGCCCCGATATTGGTCTTCTCGCCGATCTCGGCGTCGCCCAGATACGACAGGTGGCTTGCCTTGACGCCACGACCCATGTGCGTGTTCTTCATCTCCACAAAATTGCCGATGTGCGCATCCTGGTCGACGACGCACGATCCGCGCAAGTGTGCGAACGGTCCAACGGTGACACCGGCGCCGACGACGCAGTCCTTGATCACCGACTGGGCGACTTCTGCGGTTTCAGCGATCGAACTATTGGTGACGACCGTGGCCGGGCCGATGACGCACGCGCGGCCGATCGACGACCTCCCAGCGATGTGCGTTTGCGGTTGGATAACCGTGTCCGGCTCGATCGTCACCATCGCATCGATGTACGTGGTCGCGGGATCCACGATCGTCACGCCGGCAAGCATGTGTTGCTCAAGAATTCTGGCTTGCAGGATGGCTCGCGCGGCTGCGAGTTCAACCCGGTTGTTGATCCCCATGACGTCGCGGTGGTCCGCCGCCTCGACGCTTTCGATGTTCTCCTTGCTGGCTAGCGCTTCGATGCAATCGGTGAGATACAACTCCCCCTGCGCGTTGTCGGTCGTCAGTCCGGCGATTGTGCGACGCAGCGCGGTTTGATCGAAACAGTAGATACCGGCGTTGACTTCGTCAATGGCAAGTTCGTCTGGCGACGCGTCACGCTGCTCGACGATGCGAGCCGGCTTGCCGCCCTTGCGGATGATACGTCCGAAAAACGACGGCAACGGCACGCGCGCGGTCACAAGCGCAACTGCAGTGCGCGTCTTTGCTTGCGCATCGACGACGCTTGCCAATAGTGACGCGGGCACAAGCGGCATATCTGCGCTGACCACTAAGACAGGCGTGTCTCCCTTGGGCACATCTGCTAATGCGAGCTGCACCGCGTGACCGGTGCCGTTTTGCGGCTCCTGGATGACCGTGCGTACGCCGAGCGCTTCGACATGCTCTCGCAAATCCGGGTTGACCACGACGCGAACATCGTCGAAGGCACACTGCCGGAGCGTCTGCAGCACGTGCGCGAGCAGGCTGGCGCCGCAGATCTCGTGCAGCACCTTCGGCCGGCGGCTCTTCATGCGCGTGCCTTTCCCGGCGGCCAGCACAACGGCGTGGACGCGTGCCATTACCGCCCAGCCTTGGCGTGGGCGCGCGCGCCCGCCTCCAAAAGCCCCTCAAGCGCGTCGATCCGGCGCAGCACTCGCTCTCGTCCCAAGATGGAACAGACTTCAAAGATGCCGGGGCTGACCGCCTGGCCCGTGACCGCCACG
>JAFANK010000262.1 GCA_019232725.1 Vulcanimicrobiota bacterium
GCCTGCCGGCTCCGCGGCATCGATACGCCGACGTTGTGTTACCTTGAGAACCTCACACCGGTGAACGTCTGTCGCGTCTGCGTCGTCGAACTCGAAGGCTCGCGTACGCTCGTCCCCGCTTGTTCGCGTCCGTGTGAGGAGGGCATGAAAGTCAAGACCGACAGCGAGCGTGTCCGCACGAGCCGGCGTATGGTGCTCGAATTCTTGGCGTCGTCGGTCGACGTCTCGCTGGCCACGGACATGCAGCGCCAGATGCAGCGCTACGGTGCGCAGCCGCAGCGTTACGGCACGCCCGCCCACCCGTCGCCCGCGGGCGCACGCGACGACGCAGTGGCGGGTCATCATCACGTGCCCGACGGCGCATCGGCGCAGACCGTCGCGCAACCCGTTAAAACCGATAATAACCTCTACGTGCGCGATTACACGAAGTGCATTCTGTGCTACAAATGCGTCGAAGCATGTGGCACCGACGCGCAGAACACGTTCGCCATCGCGGTCGCCGGCCGTGGTTTTGACGCGCGTATCTCGACAGAGTACGCGGTGCCGCTGCCCGATTCAGCATGTGTCTACTGCGGGAACTGCATCGGCGTGTGTCCGACCGGTGCGCTCATGTTCACGACCGAGCATGAGATGCGCGACGCCGGCACCTGGGATGAATCGCGCCAAGAAAAGGCCGACACGATTTGCCCGTATTGCGGTGTCGGCTGCACGCTCACGGTGCATGCCCAAGACGGCGAGATCGTCAAGGTGAGCTCACCGCTCGACAATGAAGTCGGGCGTGGCCATCTGTGCATCAAGGGCCGCTTCGGCTGGAAGTTCGTCAGCAGCAAGCGGCGTTAAATGTGGGGGCGGCGTTAAATGTGGGGGCGGCATTTTAATGCCGCCCTAGCTCTTGCTCCCGGCACCCGGACCGCCGCCAATTTTATTCGATCTCACGCCGCGCACCTCGTGCGTCAGCAGCCCCTCGGCAGCATCTAAAAACCGCCGTGTGTGCGGCTGTTCTGCGTGCACGTCGAACGCCGGCTCGTCGACCCACTGCGAGTGGGCGTAAAACACATAGGGTTCGCGCACAGACTCGAAGACCCGAAAATCAAGGCAGCCCGGTTCGGTCCGCGACGCTTCCATCGACCGCATGAGCTCGGTGCGAAAGGCAGTCGCTTTCCCAGGCTGCGGCTCAAAACGGACGAGGAAATGGAAGCTCAAGGCTGAGCTATTTCGTGAAATAGTCGGCGTTGATCTTGGTGTACTCTTTCCACTCTTCCGGCACTTCGGTCTCGTTGTAGATGGCGTTGACCGGACAAGCCGCGACACAGGCGCCACAGTCGATGCACACGCTTGGATCGATGTAGAGCTGCGGGTCTTCGTCTGCACCCTTGATGCAGTCGACCGGACACACATCGATACACGATTTGTCCTTGACGGTGATGCACGGCTGACAGATGACGTAGGTCAATGAGCGCCTCCTCAAGCGGAGTGGGTGTCCTGATTTCTTGTCACCGCTCGGCAGGACCTACCCGCAGCGTGCGCGAGCTGTCGCAGCGGCAACGGCCCACGCAGTGGCCATCATCCTGGCGTCGCGGCGGGATCTGCAACCGTGCGCGATTGGGCGTCACCTTTGAGCTTCCGTGACAGCACGGCTGCGCCAACCATGTCTTGCACGAAGTGACCGAGCATGCACGGATAGAGCGACCCGGTCATCAAAAAGACGATGGCGTAGAGCGATCCGGTGACCGCGGTGCCGACCATACCAGCCCTGCCTTGATAGGCATGACCAAGGCCGAACGCGATGCTCGACAACACGGCGCCCGCGACCACGCTGCCGGTCAACGCTCCCAGCACCGTCAACGCATATCCGCGGTACAAGAACTCTTCGCAGATGCCCGCCGTGGCGGCGACCGGCACGAACGCGATCCACTGCGCGGGCGTGTCCGGCACGACTGCACGCAGCGCA
The DNA here is from genome assembly GCA_019232725.1 of Vulcanimicrobiota bacterium. GTDB lineage: Bacteria > Vulcanimicrobiota > Vulcanimicrobiia > Eremiobacterales > Eremiobacteraceae > JAFANK01. The sequence continues at coordinate 1,952 of JAFANK010000262.1, forward strand.
CGTGCGTACTCGCCTTCGATCACGCGGCGCGAACCGCTCGCACTTGCGAGCAGCGGCGCGACGAGCGTGATCAGGCCGGCCAAGAGCTCTGCCGGATGGCGTGGCGGCCGCAGCCCGACATACGTCGGATCGAGATGATGCAAGCGAAGGGCGTACAGCGCTAAAGCCGTAACTGACCATAAGATCACAACAGTACGGGCATAGCGGAGCAGCCTCGCGCCGCCGGCGTCTCCTGCGCGAATGCGTTTGCCGGCCCACAGCGAGAACAGCGGCAACGCGATAATAAGGATGAGCAGCGTCAAGATGGTCAAGAGCACCGGGTGGAACATCGCGCCTGGTTTTAGGTCGTCACGCCATCAAGCCCTGGTGCACGAGGCGACCGGGCGATGAACCGTTACATCCTGAGCGTGCTTTCGCTCGGCCATCTGAGCGTCGACATCGGCGCGGGCGCGCTGCCTGCGCTGCTGCCGTTTTTGCAACGTGAATTCCACTTCTCATATTTCTCGCTGGCGGCGCTCGTCATGACGGCCGGCATCACGTCGTCCATCATGCAACCGCTCTTCGGTCTCGCAGCTGACAGTCTTCGCACGCGGGTGTTGTTGCCGATCGGGGTGCTGCTCGGACTGGGCGGATATGCGGCGGTCGGGATGGCGTCAACGTATGCCCTCGTGGTCGTCATTGTCGCGGCTGCCGGCATCGGTTCGGCCATGTATCATCCGGAGGCCACCAAGTCCGCGCGTACCGTATCCGGTCATCTCCCTGCGACGGGGAACGCGTATTTCGCTGTCGGCGGCAATATCGGCGTTGCGCTCGGGCCGATCATCATCACCCTGCTTATCGCCTGGCGCGGTTTGCCCGCGACAGTGGTACTGTTCGTACCGGCGCTTGTGATCGCTGCGATCGTCGCCACGGTGGTGCCCGCGGTGACCCAGGCGCACGAGGAGCATCACGCGAGTGCGAAGTCGGCGGCGCACGACGATAGTGGCGTTTCGGTCATCGCTTTACTCGTGACCATGACCAGCTTGCGCTCCGCGGTTTACTCAGGTGTGCTCAC
>JAFANK010000357.1 GCA_019232725.1 Vulcanimicrobiota bacterium
TCGATCGATTTCAAAAAGGGCGAGGTCACGACCGTCATCGGTCTTTCCGGCGCGGGCAAGTCGACGATGTTGCGGCTCATCAATGGGCTACGTGCGCCGACGCGAGGGCATGTCTTCGTCAACGGCGGGGACATCGTGGGCCTCGACGAACGCGAGCTCAACAAGATACGGGCGCGCATGGGCTTCGCGTTCCAAGCCTCTGCGCTCTTCGACTCGCTGTCGGTCTTCGACAACGTGAGCTTCCCCCTGTACGAGCATACGCGGCTTCCGCGCGCGGAGATCCGCGACCGGGTCTTTCGGACGCTGGACGCGATCGGCTTGCGCGACGTGGCCGATCGCATGCCCGCTGAGCTGTCGGGCGGCATGCAGAAGCGGGTGGGATTCGCGCGGGCAATCGTGAATGAGCCGGAAATCATCCTGTTCGATGAACCGACGACGGGGCTCGACCCAATCATGACGCACGTGATCACGGATACCATTAAAGAGATCCAGCGTCGGCTGCATCCCACGAGCATCGTGGTCATGCATGACATGCCGTCGGTCTATGAGATCTCGGACAACATCGCCATGCTGTTCGAGGGCACGATCATCGAGGCGGCGCCCGCGGCCGAGTTTCGCCGCTCGCGCAACCCCATCGTGCAGCAGTTCTTGGAAGGGAGCGAGGTTGGCCCTATCCCGCTCTAGCCTGCCCGCCAGGGTGCACGGCCTCTCATGACGACCGCTTTTCGCGTCGGTGTCTTCGCCGTGGGCGCCATCTTGGCGACCTTTGTGGTGTGGTACGTGCTGAACAACGTCTCGCTGCGCAAAGGCTCCTATCCATTCGCCGTGCATTTCCGTAACGTCGTCGGCTTGCAACCGGGTAGCGAGGTGCAGTTGGCGGGTGTGGACATCGGTATCATCGACAGCATCAACATCTTGCCGCAAGATCAGACCGCCGAGGTCGTGTGCTCGATCCAAAACGATTACACCCTGTATCACGGTTCGGTCTTCACCGTGGCGCAAACGCTCACCGGGGCGCAGTCGACCTTGACCATCATCCCGCCACCGAACCTGGCAACCGCACAACCGTGGCCTAAGAAGCGGCTGCCCTACGGCCAGCAGCCTGAGGGCACGACACCGACGACCATCGCCGACCTGGTCAGCGAAGGGCAAGCGCGGCTCAACGACTTGGACAAGACGCTCGCGCTCGTCAATCAAGAGCTGCCGGGCATCGTCAAGAACTTCAACGGCGTGGCCGTGCATACCAATAACCTGATCGTCCACGCCGACCGCAACTTCAACCTTTTAGGCCAGCAGCTCAACGGCACGATGGGCGGCGTCAATGCGATCGTCGCGCAGCTGAACGGATTGCTCACGACCAATGGTCAGAACGTTTCTGCCATGACCACCGAGATGAAAGAGCTCATCTCGAGCAGCGGTCCAAAGGTCGTCGCGCTCATCGACAACCTTGACGCGACCTCCACGAATCTGAACAAGACGATGGTATCCGTGGAGTCGCTGGCCACGGATCCGTCGCTCAAGGCGAACCTTGTCGGCACGACAGAAAATTTGAAAGAGTCGAGCGAGAAGCTCAAGCAGATCGCGACGGATATCCAATCGGTCACGGGCGACCCGAAAGTCCAAGCCCAGATGCGCAACACGATTCAAAACCTGGATGACACGATCGCCAAGGCCAATGACATCTTAGGGACCTTCTCGACCGCACAAGGCGCGGGGGCACCCACACCCGGTCAGATTCAACCCGCGCCGGTCGGTTCGGTGCCGCCGGGTGGCCCAGCACCACCGCCGCAACATGCCCAGGCGGCGGGTTTCCACATGGGTCACGTGGCGTTCAATCCAGGCGAGCTTGTGACCGGGAACGTCCGCTTGAACTGGCAATCACTGCATTCGGGTCCGTATAGCGACGTCGAGCTCAACGTCTTGCCCCACTTCCCAACGCATTTCTCGCTCGGCGCCAACGGCTTGGGCAGCCAGAACACGACCTACAACGTCCTCGTCGATCAGCGCGGTTCCCCGAACTTGCAGTACTCGTTTGGCGTGCTGTATTCCAATCTGGGCGCGCGTGCTGTGTGGAGCGGACTTGGGCCCCTGGGCATCGACGCGCGCCTGTACAACTCTGCGTGGCCGCGGCTTGACCTGTACGGCGATCTGCGCCTCACGCAGCGGTTGATGTTCTTCTATGGCGAAAGATCGGTGATCGGTCCAGCTTCAACGCGGGTGTTATTGGGCGGCGTGCAGTTGGGCCAGTAGGCCGCAGACAACCGGTTCATAGACGCAGACACCTAGTCGTTGATCGCCTTCCAGGCGACGTCCACCGCCGCAGCGGCGGTCGTGACGCGCACGATAGGATCTGGTTCGTCCGGACGTTCGCGAGAGAAGACCCAGGTGTGCAGCCCGATGACCGGGATCTCCAAGCGTAACGCAAGCGCGATCTCCGACAGCGTGCCGTACGACCCGCCAACAGCGATCACGGCCTGCGCGCTGCGGACGATGATGATGTTGCGCCCTTCGCCCATTCCGGTCACGATAGGAACGCTGACATGATCATTTGCGTCCTGCGCTTCTGCAGTAGGGACGATGCCCACGACCAGACCCCCCGCTTCCGCACACCCGCGGGCTGCAGCTTCCATGACGCCGCTCATCCCGCCG
>JAFANK010000019.1 GCA_019232725.1 Vulcanimicrobiota bacterium
CAGATCGAACCGTGGCTTTATGAGATCCGCAGAGTCGTCTCGCTGCGTGAAGGGCTTGGTGTCGCCTCGTTCGCGCTTGCATGGACACTCGAACACCTTTTTCGTCAACGCGCTGCGCACCGTGTCTATCTCGAAGTGACTGCGCGCAATAAACGCGCGCGCCGCATATACGAACGGCATGGCTTTGTCTTGGAAGGGACCTATCGAGACGGTTATAGCAATCCCACGAACGGCCAGTTCGAAGACTTGTGCGTGTACGGTCTGCTTGCTCCCGAATACGAAGCAAGCAGTGTCACCTAGCCGAAGCCGCGGGTGAAATTCCCAACCCCAACGCCCGGGAAATCATGATGGAGCCATGCGAGCCACTGGCGCATGCCGAGCGTGCGCTCACGCGGGCGGCCTACCGCTGCGAAATACACGGCCGGATCAACGTTTAGGGTCCGCGTCTGTACCATCGCGACGGGCACGGCAGTTAAGAGCTCCGCAAACGCCGCGATCTCGGCCGGATCGTCCGTCACACCGGGATGCGTCAGCAGGTTGAGCGAGATGGCGGCTCCTTTTCTGGCAGCAAGCGCTAAGCTTTCTTTGACATCAGCAAATCCGTAACCGCGGGGCCGGTAGTACGCCTCGTAGATATGTGGCCGCGCCGAGTTCAAACTCACTCTGACCGATTGCAAGCCCGCGTCGAGCAGCCGCCCAAGGGCGCTGGCATCGCTTGCATTCGTGTTGCAGTGGATCGTGCCCGCGCTTGTCGCCGCACGGATGCGGCGGATGGCCTGTTCGATGAGCGGCGACGCCAAGAGCGGTTCTCCTTCACACCCCTGTCCAAAGGAGACCATACCACCCGGAACGGTCTGCAGATGTGCGATAGCGATCTCGCAGATCTCGTCAAGCGAAGGCCGTCGCCGGATCCGTTCCTGTGCGCTTTTGACCTGTGCCTCGGGATCTTGTTCGGAGATGCAACCGATGCAGCGCGCGTTGCACGCCACTGAGACGGGAATCGCGGCTTCGCCTTGGCGTAAGAACGTGTTTTGCGCTGTGAAGCATGCGTACTCGTGCGCGCACCGCGAGAGCTGCTGGAGGATCGAGTTGCCAGGAAATTCGAGCGAGCGCAGTGCGATCGCCTCGGAAACCTGATCCGGGTGGTGCAGTTTTGCGGACCAGCTCTCCAGTTCGTCCGTGCGAGCGGCGGCCGCAAAAAAACCGTCCTTACCCCAGGCCACCGCGGTATAGCCATAGAGCGGCAGCACGGGCGCTGCCGGCCGCTCGACATATGCGGGCAATGCAAGGCGCGTGAAGCCAAGTGGCAGCGCTGCGGCGACTGCGCATACCTCCGCACCGTCATAGCACGAGACCTCGCGCTGCGACGCCGTATCGTATCCGACGACCGACCTTCCCGGCAGTGCAAGCAACAGCGAACCTTTTGGCAGCGGAATAAAGTCTGCTACATTTGCCCGCGCGCTCACGCCCATGTCTGCAGCAGCCTCGAGCTCCGGATGGTCGAGCACCGTTCCATCGGGACGCGCGAAGACGGTGCGAAGATGCGTGCGTGCCGGACGGCGTCCAGAAGGCCGTGCGCGCGTCGCCGCGAGGGCGCTCATGTACCCCACCCGTCCGGTGGCAAACGGCGGCCTTCATCGCTGCACCAATAGTCGAGGTGCTCGGTCACTTTGCCATCCTCGGAAAAGCAAAGCACGGTCGTCCCCGCTATGGTCTGATCCTTGCCCTTGGCGCGGAACACCGCCCACCACTCGACGGCCGCTCTCGTGCCACAGATGATCGGCTCGCCAAACCAACACTCGAGGGCTTCTTCTTCGGCGAACGCCCACTGCGTGTATTCCTGTGCACCGCGTGGTCCGATCTTCGGTTCCCGGAACGGATGGGAACGATAGGCGGCGCCTTCATTGTAGAGCTCGCTGATGGCTGCCGTGTCCTTGCGTGGCCAGGCCCGCGACCACGTCTGCGCCCAGCGCCGTGCAGCAGCTTCAACCGTCATGGCGCGACCTGGCTCCCAGAGGGCGCGACTGAAAGTCGCGCCCCTACATTTTGCTTTAGGTTCACGTCGACTTCCGTGTGAAAGACAAGTTCGGCATTCCCCGTGAGCACCGCAGGACATCCGGGGCCATCCCAGGCGACGCTGACAACGCCTCCTTTGCTTTCCACGAGCACCGGCGTTGCGACCATACCGGCAGCGATGGCAGCGGCAGCCGCGGCACAGGCGCCCGTTCCGCACGCCCATGTCTCGCCGACGCCGCGTTCATACACGCGCATCTTCAACCGGTTGTCGGCGATGCTGACGAGCTCCACGTTGGCTGCGGTCACATCACCGCGCGACGCGAGCGCCACGGTCGTCACGCGCTCGAGATCGCAGCTGGATGGATCGCGCTTGGTGAACACGACGATATGCCGGTTTCCCACCGTGACCGCATATGCCGGCGCGAGCTCATCGTCGATGCGGATGCCGTGCGCATGGTTGTCTGGGGTAACCGATATGGCGGGGATACTCATCTCGACGCGCACTCCGGTCGCGCCCTGCCAATCGACGATGGCTGTCTGCATCGGCCCGGCCAGCGTTTGGATGGTCAAACGGGTGGCGCTTTGGTCGCGCCCGTAAAGGTAGCGCGCCACGCAGCGAATGCCGTTGCCGCACATCTCGGCCTCGCTGCCATCGGCATTGAACGTACGCATAGCCGCAGCGGCGCTGCGGTCGTGAGCGTGCTCGATGACCAAAAGGCCGTCCGCCCCGACGGAAAACCGCCGACCGCAAAGCGTTCTGGCTAGCTCTGCATAGGGCAGGTCAGCATGTCCGCGGGCGTCGAGGATGATGAAATCATTCCCCGTCCCCTGGCATTTGGTGACGGAGACCAATGCCATCGAAGGGGAGTCTATTGGGCGACGGGCGTCTTCACCACACCATCGGACATGGCTGCCGTGTCTGCCTCGGGCGTGCCAGCGGATCGCGCCCCGCCGATCTCGGCACCGGAGAATTGCACGGGCGACTGCGGTGAGACCGTTGAGACCGCGTGCTTGTACACGAGGTGTGGTTTGTTATCGTACTCGAGGATGATCGTGAAATTGTCAAAGCCCTTGACGTGACCGCGCAGCTGGAAGCCATTACGAAGATAGATCGTGACCGGTGCGTTCTCGCGCTTGATCGCCAAGAGATACGCATCTTGCAGGGGCAGATTATTTTTCACGCGGTTCTCTCTCCTCGGTCCTCACCGTCATTGCAACACAGCAAGAACCCTGCCGTTGGTGGCAGTGATGACCTCCGTTCACGCAACTGCAAGCCTTTCCCTTGCCCGAGCGGCGACCGCTGCGATTGCCGATTCTGTGTCGTCGGCATCCACGACAAACGCGTCGCGCATACGGCGGAACCAGGTCTCTTGGCGTTTTGCGTACGCGCGCGTGCGGTGCATCGTCTGGTCGAGAGCCTCTGCACGTGTGGCGAGACCATCGATCACAGCAAGTGCTTCTGCGTAACCGATCCCCGACAGGGCAGGTGCATCGGCAGCAAGCGACCGCAGCGTCTGCGCCTCGTCGATCAGCCCACGGTCGAACATGGACCGAACGCGCGTTACGACGCGCTGGCTCAACAGCTCCCGTCGTACGCGTAACACGACGATCTCACACGGCAGGCTTGAGCGCACGGGCGTTCGCTGCATGTGTGGATCGGCCAACTGCCGACTCGCAAGCACAACCTCCAGCGCGCGCATGACCCGATACGAATCACCGGATGGAATAGCCGCAGCGCGTGCCGGCGCAAGCACCGCCAACCATTCCCACAGCGTCTGTACCGTGTGCGCGCGGGCCTCTTTTCGCAACCGGCTGCGCAAGCGCTCGTCTCCCGGCGGCCGGTCGAGCGGCATGCTGCCCGTCAGCGCTTCGATATAAAAACCCGTGCCGCCGGCGATGATCGGTAAGTGACGGCGACGGGCGACCGCGTCGATGACCGCGCACGCATCGTCCACGTAGCGCGCCGCGCTATAGCGCTCGGCTGGATCGACAAAGCCGTAGAGATGGTGCGGCACCACAGCCAGGTCGGCTTCAGAAGGCATCCCAGAACCGATGCGCGTGCCGCGGTAGATCTGCCGCGAATCCGCATTGACCACCTCGCCGCCGAGCGCTTGCGCTACTGCGAGTGCGATCGTCGACTTTCCCGATGACGTGGGCCCGCAGATGATGAGTGCGCGAGGCGCGACGTGACCTACGCTCGTTTGAATGCTCGAGACAGTTCCACCGCGTCGAGGCGCAGCATGGTCGGCCGTCCATGCGGGCATGTTTGCGGATGGTTGCATAAGCGTAATCGCTCGTACAGTGTGACTTGTTCGGGCAGGCTGAGCGGCTCGTGCGCGCGGACGACCGAGTGACACGCAACCGTCGCGAGCACGCGTTGCCGCCCTTTCTCGAGCGCCGGCGATCCAGTCGACTGCTCGCCGAGCTTCGGCGACGGTCGCTCCTCGCAGGCGAGATCGTCTAAAATGCCGTGCAGGTCAAATCGCCGTTGCTCGTAACCGCCGGGCACGGCGTTGATGCGATACGCGTCGTCACCGAAACGTTCGATTTCGAGACCGATAGCGGCGAGGTCTTCTTCATATGCCGCGAGGGTCACCGCCTGATCCGGTGTCAGCTCGACGATGCGCGGCAACAACAGCGGCGCAGATCGTGCTCGAGCGTCATCACCTGCCTCCAGCGCCTCATAGGCGATCCGCTCGTGGGCAGCATGCTGGTCGAGGATCACGAGCTCGCTCGCGTCGCTGATGACGATGAACGTCTGGTCTATCTGGCCGAGCGCACGTCGTGCCTGCGCATCGCTGGGCGCCGAGGCAAGCGAAGCGTCGAGGAGCGAGAGCGCCGGCAGCGGAGTCGCACGCATGTCAGCGTTTATCGCGTTCAACGTGGCCACTGGTCCCACAGTGCCGGGCGCATTCTCGGAGCCGGATGCGACAGCATCACCGACCGCGTGGCGCACTGCATCGAAGACCGAGGCTGGGCTCGCAAAGCGCACCTCGATCTTGGTGGGGTGCACGTTGACGTCCACATCGCCCGGCGCCAGCGAGATCATGAGCACGCCGTACGGGTAGCGGCCGGTCATGAGCTTGCCTGCATACGCCGTCGACCAGGCGGCTGACAGCGCGGGATTGCGCACGAGACGGCCGTTGACGAACAGCACTTGGCTCTGGCGATTGGCGCGGTCGGCGCCGATGCGCGACGTGAACCCCGCGATACCGATCATGATGTTGGGCGACGTGCGCACGAGAGCGAGCGAGCTGCGGCTGCCTTTGCCGAACACCATCTCCAGGCGCTCAACGGGGTCTGCGACCGCCGGCAACGACCAGACGTCGCGGTCATCGTGGCGCAGCGAAAAAGCGACGTCTGGCCAAGCCAGCGCGATGCGTGACAGAAACGCGCTGACGCGGCTGAACTCAACCTTCTCACTGCCCAGAAAATCTCTGCGCACGGGTGTGCTCGAGAACAAATCTCGGACCGTGACCCTCGTGCCTGGCGAGGCGGCGACACGGGCCACGGGGGCGACGTGTCCGGCGCGAACGGTGATACGCGCGCCGAAATTTTGCCCACTCGGCCGTGATACCACTTCGAGCGAGCCAGCAGCCGCAGCGACGCTCGCCAACCCCTCGCCCCGAAACCCAAGCGTCCGAACGGTGAAGAGCTCCGAGGCGCTCACGAGCTTGCTCGTGGCGTGGCGTCGCACCGCGACGGTTAGGTCCTCGTGCGCGATGCCACGTCCGTCGTCGGCGACGACGATCGCTCGGCGGCCGCCACCCGTGAGCTCGACTGCGACATATGAGGACCCGGCGTCGAGGCTATTTTCGACGAGCTCTTTGACGACCGATACCGGCCGTTCGATGACTTCGCCCGCTGCGATCTGCGCGACCGTGGCGTCGTCGAGGATGCGGATGCGCTCGATCGTCTGCACGCTAGCGCGGCTTCGCCTCGTATCGAGGTGCTCCTACGCGCGAGCCGGTGGCGAGTTTTCAGATCCTAGCGGGCGACCGGTGGTGTGAAGATGCGAAGCGCGTTGCGACCGTCGTGCTTGGCGGCGTAGAGCGCGTCGTCAGCCGCCTTGATCAGGGCCTGTTTGTTCGTGACATCCTGTGGATAACTGGCGGCACCGATCGAGACCGTCGCGCGGACGACCGTGTTGCCCGCGCTGACGGCGATCTCCTCAACCGTTTTGCGCACGCGCTCGGCCACGACCGCGGCCTCGGATTTGATCGTCTCGGGCATGACGATGATGAACTCATCACCGCCGTAGCGGCAGCACACGTCGTTGCGCCGGGCTTGGGCGCGCAAGACAGCGCCCAGACGCCGCAGCAGCTCGTCACCGATCTGGTGACCGTGCGAATCATTGACCTGCTTGAAGTTGTCGAGATCGATGATGAGCAGCGATATCGATTTACGAGCGGCCTGCGCGCGACGGAACTCCGTCTCGAGCCGTTCGTGATAGGCGCGCGGCGACAGCAAGCCTGTGAGCGAGTCGGTGTCGGCCATAAGGCGGTTGCGGCTGTGGATGAGCGCATTGCGCACGCCGACCGACGCCAAGCTGATGAGCCGTCCGACGTGTTCGAGCTGATCGGTTCGGTAGGCATTGGGCTGCGATGAAATGAGCTGCACGCAGCCGACCGCCTGGCCATCGGCCACGACCGGCACGACGAGGCAGCCGCGTGCGTTCGGGCGCGCGACCGCATCTGGCTGTCGTGCGTCCTTGTGCAGATCTGCTACCAGCACCGGGCGCTGCTTGGTGGCGGCATAGCCGACCACGCCAGTGCCAAATGCGATCTTGCCGCGATACGCGCGATCGTCGACGCCCGCGACTTCTGCAGCAACGAGCATCTCCTCCGCGGCTTCATCATCGTACTGCACGACGTAGATGGCGCACGTGTCCCACGGCACAACGCGGCGGAATTGCCGCAACAGGTTGAGCAACTGTTTGAGAACATCAGCCAGCGACATCTGCGCGCCTAATTCGGAGCCGGCATCGAGGACTTGGTCGATAGCGCGCACTTGGCGCTCTGCGCGTTGGCGGCCATACAGCCCGTAGAGCGCGATGAGGTAGGGCCCATAGGTCATACCAAGGATCTGCAGCGCTGCGGGCTTGAGCTGATCCAGGCGGCCGGCCGATTGGATCGAGAACACCAAGAGATCGACGAAGGCAAGCGCGATGAGGCCTGTGGGAACGCCGAACATAGCGGCGTCAAAGCCGAGCACAAGCAACTGCAGGGTAGCCCCGTAGAACTTTGCGATGAGCACCGCATAGCTGACGTCGATGACGACCAGCGCCGGCGTCACGAGCCTGTATGCTCCCTCATGCCCAGCCGTGCGCGGTTGGTGCCAGATCCTGAGCGCGAAAAACATCGTGATGAGGCCGTACGCGACGAGTGCCAAACGCAAACCGCTTGGCGCTCCGGCAGGGGGTGTGACTGCAAGCAGCCAGCCGATGGCGAGCCAGCGTGCCGCGGCGATGGCCAGGGGATACGTCATTTGGTCTGCCAGGGCCCTGACCGCCCGCGATAGGTCGAATGTCCTCACTATAGTAAGGACACGTCATATCAGGCGTTGTTACTGAGCGCCGGAGACGTGAGCGGCATCACACGTGCATCGCGACGAACGGCGACGCGGCAAGGCGATCGCCACAACAAAGGCCGCGGCTAGGTGATCTCCATCTCGAGCTGGCGATCGGGCGACTCACCGAGCCTTGCGGTTCGCGACCGCCGCGACGCGACCGCAGGCCTCGATTCCAAAGCGCCGGCGATCTCGGCAGCGCGGTCGACGATCGACTTGGGAATGCCGGCCATGTCGGCGACGGCGATGCCGTATGACCGGCTGGATGAACCCCGCAGCAAACGGTGCGAGAAGACCGGACCGGTCGGCTCGTCGGCGACGGCCACATGTAAGTTGTCCAGATTGGCAAAGGTCGCCCCGAGATCGACGAGTTCGTGGAAATGGGTCGCGAACAGCACGATCGGCATCGCCGCACCCAAGTTGAGCAAGTGCTCGCTGATTGCTTGCGCGATGGCGAGACCATCGGTCGTGCCGGTTCCCCGCCCGACTTCATCGATGAGCAACAGGCTGCGCGGCGTGCAGTTGCGCAGGATCAGGGCCATCTCCGACATCTCCACGTAAAAGGTCGAACGCCCAGCGGCGATATCGTCGCCGGCACCGATCCGGGTGAACAGTCGATCGACGATCCCAAGCGTCGCGCTGAGCGCCGGTACGAACGAACCCATTTGCGCCAAGATCGATATCAGCGCGGTCTGGCGCAGATACGTCGATTTGCCGCCCATGTTCGGCCCGGTGATCAACAGAAATCGATGCCCCGCATCGGCGGCGCAATCGTTGGGAACAAAATCCAGGCCACCGAACGCTTCCACGACTGGATGGCGCCCGGCTTCGACGTGCAGCGCGCTGTCCGCCGTCATGGACGGCCGCACGTAGCGGCGTTCTCCCGCGACCTGTGCGAGCGAGCAGAACACATCGACGCACGCGATCGTCCGGGCGCTTCGCAGCAGCGCAGTGGAGAGATCCGCGAGCTTGCCGACCACCGCATCGAACAGCTGCCGCTCGAGCGCGACCTGTTGCGCACGAGCGCTGAGGATACGGTTCTCCAGCTCTTTGAGCCGGTGATCGCTGAAACGCTCGGCGTTGGCGAGGCTTTGCCGGCGAACGAATTCGGCGCCCAACGCGTCGGCGTGCGCCTTGCCAACTTCATAGTAGTATCCGATCGCCTGCGTGTATTTGACCTTGAGGCTTTTGACGCCGGTCGCCTCGCGGACATCCGTCTCAAGCGCGAGCAGATGGTCGCGTCCAGTTCCTCGCAGGCTGACCAGATCGGCGAGCTCTTTTGAATGCTCCGGCCGGATGACGCCGCCCTCGGCAAGCGTTGCCGCCGGCTCGTCCACAAGCGATGTCGCTAAGAGCTCGGCGGCTTGCGCAACCACGCCGGCTGCTTCGATCTCGTCGGCGAAATCGGCCCACTGTGGGTCCCCAGTCGCGCGTAAGTCTGTGGCAAGGGCAGTTGCATGCTCGAGCGAGCGACGGAGGCCCGCGAGGTCGCGAGGCGCGGCTCGGCGCGCGCGGATCTTCTGCACCAGCCGTTCCACGTCACCGATCCCGGCCAGCGTCTTTTGCAGGTCGACGCGAACGGCGGGGGCACGGACGAACGACTCAACCGCGTCGTGGCGCTCGCGGATCGCGGCAAGATCGATCAACGGTGCGCACAGCCAGGCGGTTTGCATCCGCGCGCCCATCGGCGTCTTGGTCTTCGCCAACACGCCGGCCAAAGAAGCGCTCTTGCTCTCGCCCGAACCTGCGAGCAGATCAAGGTGGCGACGCGTTTGGCGATCGAGCAACATCGTCGTACGCGTTTCGTGCACCACGGTCGCAGCGGCGATCGGCGCTGCGTCGAGACGCAAATAGCGCAGGTAGCCCAAGAGCAGCGCGAGCGCCTCGCGTGCAGCGGGGCGTTCCGCCATAGCGATCTGCTCGAGCGCGGGTAGACGCGAGCCGTCATCGGGTTGCGGATCCGCCACGGCGATGCGGCAGGTGGTATTGACCAGCGGTTGATATCGCTCGATATCTTCTTCAGCCGCGACGATCAGCTCCGCCGGAGCCAGGCGATCAAGTTCACCGGCAAGCGCGTCATCGTCGGCGACGACACTCAAGCTGGCCGACGATGTGGAGACGTCGGCCGCGGCGATTGCGGTCGCCCCGGCGGCGGTCGTCACCGCGACCAGGTAATTGTTGCGCTCCGCGTTGAGGAATTGATCTTCGAGCACCGTCCCCGGGGTGAGCACGCGCACGATCTCCCGGCGCACGAGGCGATTGGGAACCGGTTCCTCCATCTGTTCGGCGATGGCGATGATGCGGCGCTGTCGCAGCAATCTGCCCAGATAGTGGTCGACGGCATGGTGCGGAACGCCAGCCATCGCAACACGCTGGCCACGCCCGGCTTCTTTTGATGTGCAGACGATGTTGAGCGCGCTCGCGAGTTCGGTCGCATCGTCGCCGTAGGCTTCGTAGAAGTCGCCGACGCGCGAAAGGAGCATCGCTTCAGGATACTCGGCCTTGAGGGCTAAGTACTGAGCGATGAGCGGTGACGCCGTGGCCGCTGTTGCTGCGTCACCGACCTGCGCCGGGTGCTCGCGCGCGGTCTGTTGCTTCTCCTCGTGCGGCGCGCGCACGCCGCGGCCCCGGCGGACGATCTAGGCCACCCGGCCGACAAGGCCCCAGGTCTGCGCTTGCTCGATGACGAGGTTTGCCACTGGCGATCGCGCTGCAGCCGCATCGGTGCTGCGAGGCCACACGACCGTGACGTTGTGGCCCGTCTTGCCGGCCATGCGCGTCGGATCTTTTTTGGATGGCCCAGACACGAGCGCGCTCACGGTCTCACCGATGAATCGCTCGTGGAAGCGCCGCGTCTGGTCGTTCTGCGCGGCGCTGATCGCCTGCAGGCGGCGCAATCGCTCTTCTTGTGGCACTTGCGGTGTCAT